>NZ_JALNUQ010000003.1:0-138140 GCF_026540875.1 Sphingomonas sp. GM_Shp_2 | reverse complement strand
CGGCAACGGTTGCTGGGAGGGGCCGGGCTGCTGGATCACGAACTGATCGAATATTTGCTCGCTACCGCCATTCCCCGCCGCGATACCAAGCCCTTAGCCAAGAATCTGCTGCGCGAGTTCGGGGGCATCGGCGGCGTGCTGACCGCCGATGCGGACGCCTTGTTGAAGCAGGACGGAATGGGCGAAACTGCGGTCGCCGCGCTGAAGATCGCCCAGGCCTGCGCGTTGCGACTGGTGCAGACACACACCGAATCGCGACCGATCTTATCCAACTGGCAGGCGCTTCTCGACTATCTGCACGCCGACATGGCGCATCACGGCGTGGAGCGATTCCGGGTGCTGCACCTCAACACCAAGAACATGCTGATCCGCGACGAGGTGATGAGCAAGGGATCGATCGATCAGGCCGCGGTCCATGTCCGCGAGGTCATCCGCCGCGCAATCGACCTGAACTCCAGCGCGCTGATCCTGGTTCACAACCATCCGAGCGGCGACCCCTCGCCCAGCAGCGCCGACATCGACGTGACGCGCAACATCGCGGAAGCCGGACGCAGGCTGGGCATCGCGGTGCACGACCACCTGATCATCGGGGCACGCGGGCATGTCAGCCTGCGCTCGCAAGGATTGATATGAAAAGGGCCGCCGCCCCGTGACAAGGGGGGCGGCGGCCCGGTCGATCAGCCCTGACCGGCGGTGAGGAAGCCCGTCACCTCGGACTTGCTGAGCGACTTGCTCTTGTCGGTGTCCGCCTGGGCGAAGGCGGTGCCCACCCACTTCTTGGTATCCGCCGATTCGGCCTTGGCGGACGGATCGGTCTGCGCCTTCAGGGCGACCATCCATTCGGAGAATTCGGCCTTGCTCAGCGAGCCGTTGCCGTCCTTGTCATAGGTCGCCCACTGGCTGTCCACGACCTGCGCGACCTGGCTGGCGGTCGCCGGCTGCGCCGCGGCCGCTTCGGCAGGAGCAACCTGCGCCGGATCAGCGCCGGCAGGTGCCGCAGTCTGCGCCGCACTTGGCGAAGTCTGCGCCGGTGCCGTCGTCGTTTGCGCAAGCGCAGGAACAGCAACGGTCATGGCGGTTGCGAGCATAGCGTACTTCAACATCTCGTCTCTCCATTATCATGGTCGGATCGATAAACTGGTAGGATCACGATCGTGATCTTGCGTGAAGCTTGCATCAACCAAGCGTCGATTGTCCATATAGGGGCCGATCCGGTTTATTTGAAGAGGTCGCCCTGCCCTGCTAACGGCTCGGCACACCGTGCTTCCGGAGAGCGGAGCGGGGTGAACCGTGCCGTTCCCGAGACCGAGGTGTTCCATGATTCCGCGCTATTCCCGCCCCCAAATGACTGCGATCTGGGACCCGCAGGCCCGATTCCGCATCTGGTTCGAGATCGAGGCGCACGCCACCGACGCGCTGGCCGCCCTGGGCGTCGTGCCCAAGCAAGCAGCCGAGCGCATCTGGGAAGCCGACAAGGCCGCCGGCGACTTCGACATTGCCCGCATCGATGCGATCGAGGCCGAGACCAAGCATGACGTGATCGCGTTCCTGACCCATGTGTCCGAGCGTACCGGGCCGGAAGCACGCTTCCTGCACCAGGGCATGACCTCGTCCGACGTGCTCGACACCTGCCTGGCGGTGCAGTTGAAGCGTGCCGCCGACATTCTGATCGATGATCTGGACCAGTTGCTCGTCGTGCTGAAGCGTCGCGCCGAGGAGCACAAGCTGACGCCGACGATCGGACGCAGCCACGGCATCCATGCCGAACCCGTCACCTTCGGCCTGAAGCTGGCACAGGCCTATGCCGAGTTCGCCCGCAACCGCACCCGCCTGATCGCCGCGCGTGACGATGTCGCGACCTGCGCGATTTCGGGCGCGGTCGGCACCTTCGCCAATATCGACCCTTCGGTCGAAGCGCATGTCGCAGAAAAGCTCGGCCTGTCGGTCGAGCCGGTATCGACGCAGGTGATCCCCCGCGACCGGCACGCGATGTTCTTTGCCACGCTGGGCGTGATCGCCAGTTCGATCGAGCGGCTGGCCACCGAAGTGCGGCATTTGCAGCGCACCGAAGTGTTGGAAGCGGAGGAATATTTCTCGCCCGGCCAGAAGGGCTCCTCGGCGATGCCGCACAAGCGCAATCCCGTGCTGACCGAGAACCTGACCGGTCTTGCACGCATGGTGCGCGGCTATGTCACCCCGGCGCTGGAGAATGTCGCGCTGTGGCATGAACGCGACATCAGCCACTCGTCGGTCGAGCGCTATATCGGCCCGGACGCCACGATCACGCTCGATTTCGCACTGGCCCGGCTGACCGGGGTGATCGACAAGCTGGTGGTGTATCCGGCGCGCATGCAAAAGAATCTCGACCGCATGGGCGGGCTGGTCCACTCGCAGCGCGTCCTGCTGGCGCTGACGCAGGCCGGTGTCAGCCGCGAGGATTCCTATCGCCTGGTCCAGCGCAACGCGATGAAGGTGTGGGAATCGGACGGCGCGCTGTCGCTGCTCGACCTGCTGAAGGCGGATAGCGAGGTGACGGCGGCATTGCCCGTGGCGGAGATCGAGGCGAAGTTCGATCTCGATTATCACCTCAAGCATGTCGACACGATCTTCGCACGTGTTTTCGGCTGACGAACCTGCGTAAGCGATTGTAAAAGCAGGATGTTCCGGACTGGCTCAACAGTTGCAATAATTGCAATTAAATTTGCTTAACTTGCAATTGCGGCAATCGCTTCGGCGGTGCAAAAAGACTGTGCCTTTCAGGCATCCTCTCCTAAAAACTTTTCGGCCGCTCTCTGAGCGGCCTTTTTTTTGGTCTGCGTTTCGCGTAGGCATCCGCCATCGCGTCGCCAAACAACGACAAAGACGATTTTCGGGAGAGAATGCCGCCGGAAAAACCGGCACGGTGGCGCGATATACGGGGGTCGAGCAGCGGCGGCTGCTCCCCCCGTTCCAACATCAGCATCTCCGGTGCATCGCTGCTGGCAGGGTAGCGATGTTCACGCGCCGCAACGGTCAGGTGGTCGCACGGAGGACGCAGGGCACCGTGCGCCGCAGGCTCTTCCGGATCACCGACGACGCTTGTCGGCCGGTGAAGAGATGGAAGACGTCGAGCAACAGGCTCTCTCCGCGTCTCCGCGTGAGCGTTCTTCCTTCGCGTCTTCGCGTCTTCGCGTGAAATTCCTTTTGCGGGACGTAAGCCGTCGAACCAATCGGTAGAGGCCGTTCAGGGTTCTGCCCGCGCCAGGGTGCAAGGGGGGGGATTTCACGCGAAGACGCGAAGACGCGAAGATGTTTCGGACATCGGAAAGCCGCGCCCTCATCACTGGTGATGCTGGTCTTCCGATCGATCAGGAGGGAACGGCAACTGCCTGCCCGGTGCCAAATGGCACCTGAGGCGAATCGGCCAGCACCGGGGGGATGGGGAAAAGGCGGCTCCCGGGTGCTCCGCTCAGCTATGTTAGGGAGGTAGCCGAGCGGAGCGACACACCAGATGGGAGAATCGTGTGCCTTGGTCCCGCTGGGGGGCGGGACGCGCCTCTGATGGCGCGTCCACTTGCGCCTGAACAGTGCAAAAATGGAAACTCAGCCATCACGGACGGAAATTATCGGTCATTTCCGGTGGGATGAAGCGGGAAAGCCGACGGAAAAACCGTCGACGATCCCGCTTTCCGTAGCGTCACTCGCCCGCGAACACGTTTTTCAGCTTGGTGAAGAAACCCTGGCTTTCGGGGCATTCTTCACCGGTTTCCGTTTCCCGGAACAGTTCCAGCAATTCACGCTGGCGCGTCGACAGCTTGGTCGGCGTCTCCACCTCGATCTGCACGACCAGATCGCCCTGCCCGCGACCTTGCAGCACGGGCATGCCGGCGCCGCGCTGGCGCAGTTGCTTGCCCGACTGGATGCCCGCCGGAATCTTGATCTCGTGCGTGCGGCCATCGAGCCCGGGAATCGACAGCGATCCGCCAAGCGCTGCGGTGGTGAAGCTGATCGGCGCGCGGGCGAACAGCGTCGTCCCCTCGCGTTCGAACAGCGCATGCCGCTTGACGTGCAGGAAGATGTAGAGATCCCCCGGCGGTGCGCCCCGCGCCCCGGCCTCGCCTTCGCCCGACAGCCGGATGCGCGTACCCTCGTCCACGCCGGGCGGTACGTTCACCGACAGCGTCTTGGTCTTCTCGATCCGGCCATCGCCGCGACAATCGGCGCAAGGGTCGGCGATGACCTGGCCCGCACCCTGGCAGACCGGGCATGCGCGCTCGACGACGAAGAAGCCTTGCTGTGCCCGTACCTTGCCGTGCCCGTTGCAGTGCTGACAGGTGCGCGCGCTGGTTCCCGGCTTCGCGCCGGTGCCGTGGCAGGTGTCACACGCCGCCGACACGTCGACGGTGATCTCCGTGTCCTTGCCATGGAACGCCTCTTCCAGGCTGATTTCCATGTCGTAGCGCAGGTCCGCACCGCGCCGCGCGGATTGCCGCCCGCCGCCACGTCCGCCGCCCATGAATTCGCCGAAGACGCTTTCGAAGATGTCGGAAAAGCCGCCGAAATCCTGGGCACCGCCACCACCGCCGCCGCCCTGCTGAAAGGCGGCATGGCCGTACCGGTCATAGGCCGCGCGCTTCTGCGGGTCCTTCAGACAGTCATAGGCTTCGCTGATCGCCTTGAACTTGGCTTCGGAATCCTTGCACCCGGCGTTGCGATCCGGGTGATATTGCATCGCCAGCTTGCGATACCGCGACTTGATCGTCGCGTCGTCCGCAGTCCGCTCGCATTCGAGCAGTTCGTAATAATCGATCGTCGTGCTCATGCTCGTCCCCGCCCCGTGGGCCCCGTCCCCCGGGCATGCGCACCGGCGGGACGGGACGGGGTCATGCCCTTAGGCCTTGGTGTCGTCGACTTCCGAGAATTCGGCGTCGACCACGTCGTCCTGCTTGGGCGCATCGGCACCGGCGGCGGGCGAAGCGTCGGCCTGCGCCTGCTTCTCGTAGATCGCCTGGCCGAGCTTCATCGCGACCTGGGCCAGGGCCTGGGCCTTTTCGGTCATGCGGTCGGCATCGTCCGATTCGACCGCCGACTTGGTCTCGGCGATCGCCGCCTCGATTTCCGACTTCAGGGCGTCGTCCACCTTGTCGCCATTCTCGGCAAGCTGGCGCTCGGTGGTGTGGATCAGCGATTCGGCGTTGTTCTTCGCCTCCGCTGCCGCACGGCGCTTCTTGTCCTCCTCGGCAAACTGCTCGGCATCGCGCACCATCTGCTCGATGTCGTTGTCCGACAGGCCTCCGCTCGCCTGGATGCGGATCTGCTGCTCCTTGCCGGTGCCCTTGTCCTTGGCGGACACGTTGACGATGCCGTTGGCGTCGATGTCGAAGGTGACCTCGATCTGCGGCACGCCGCGCGGCGCCGGCGGGATGCCGACCAGATCGAACTGGCCCAGCAGCTTGTTGTCCTGCGCCATCTCGCGCTCGCCCTGGAATACGCGGATGGTGACCGCGCCCTGATTGTCGTCCGCGGTGGAATAGACCTGGCTCTTCTTGGTCGGGATCGTGGTGTTGCGGTCGATCATCTTGGTCATGATGCCGCCCAGCGTCTCGATACCCAGCGACAGCGGGGTCACGTCGAGCAGCAGCACGTCCTTCACATCGCCCTGCAGCACGCCGGCCTGGATCGCGGCACCCATCGCCACGACCTCGTCCGGGTTCACGCCGGTGTGCGGATCCTTGCCGAAGAAGGTCTTCACCGCCTCGCGGACCTTGGGCATGCGGGTCATGCCGCCGACCAGCACCACTTCGCTGATGTCGTCGGTCTTCACGCCCGCATCGGCCAGCGCCTTCTTCATCGGCTCGATCGTGCGCTTGATCAGGTCGTCGACCAGACGCTCCAGATCGGCGCGCGTGATCGTCTTGACCAGATGCTTCGGCCCGTTCTGATCGGCGGTGATGAACGGCAGGTTGACCTCGGTCGAGGCCGCCGACGACAGCTCGATCTTCGCCTTTTCAGCCGCTTCCTTCAGGCGCTGGAGCGCGAGCTTGTCCTTGGCGAGGTCGATGCCCTCGTCCTTCTTGAAGCCCTCGGCCAGATATTCGACCAGCTTGTTGTCGAAATCCTCGCCGCCCAGGAAGGTGTCGCCATTGGTGGCCTTCACCTCGAACACGCCGTCGCCGATCTCCAGGATCGACACGTCGAAGGTGCCGCCGCCAAGGTCGTAGACCGCGATCGTCTTGCCGTCCTGCTTCTCCAGGCCATAGGCGAGCGCGGCCGCCGTCGGCTCGTTGATGATGCGCAGCACTTCGAGGCCGGCGATCTGACCGGCGTCCTTGGTCGCCTGGCGCTGTGCGTCGTTGAAATAGGCCGGCACGGTGATCACCGCCTGCGTCACCGTCTCACCCAGGTAGGATTCGGCGGTTTCCTTCATCTTCTGAAGGGTGAAGGCGCTGATCTGCGACGGGCTGTAATCCTTGCCGCCGGCCGAGACCCACGCGTCGCCATTGGGGCCGCGCGCGATCTTGTAGGGCACCAGCTCGGTGTCCTTCTTGGTGATCGGATCGTCGAAGCGGCGGCCGATCAGGCGCTTCACCGCGAAGATGGTGTTGTCGCCGTTCGTCACCGCCTGGCGCTTGGCCGGCTGGCCGACCAGTCGCTCGCCATCCTTGGCGAAGGCGACGATCGACGGCGTCGTGCGCGCGCCTTCCGCATTTTCGATCACCTTGGGCTTGCCGCCTTCCATGACCGAAACGCAGCTGTTCGTGGTGCCCAGATCGATACCGATAACTTTAGCCATGAGTCCTGATAGCCCCTCACACTCTCTAAGAAATGCCCCGGCCGCGCCCCGTTACGGCGGCGCAACCGTTGCGTTGATGGGGCGGATATAGGTGGGCCAATGCTTGCCGCAAGATTGACGGCGTCATAGGGATGTGGACGATTTTCGGAACGGCACGGGAGAGACGGGCGTTGCGCACCGGTTTGGGCATTGTTTGGACGGTGCTGGCGCTCGCCACGCTGCCCTCCTGCGACACGGCGCGCACCACGGTGGAGGCCGGCGACGCCTGGGCGCGCCTCGGTGCGGTACCGGGCCGACCGGCCGCGGCCTATTTCACCGTGCATGGCGGGCCGGACCCCAAGACGCTGATCAACGTGACCACCGATGTCGCGATCCGCTCGGAAATGCATGAAAGCATGGCGAACGGCATGCGCCCGATCGCCTCGGTGCCGATCCCGGCGCATAGCGATGTGGTGTTCGCGCCGGGTGGGCGGCACGTCATGCTGTTCGACGTCAATCCGGGCGTGAAGCCCGGACGCTACATCACCCTGACGCTGAGTTTCTCGGACGGTCGCCGCATCGTGACGGGGGCCAAGGTGATCGCCGCAAACGCACCCCGCCCGGCAGATAGCTAATCGCGCGTTAAGCATATCCGGAAAAAGCCCGGATAGGCCGTCGCTGCGGCCCAACCGCATGATCCCCCGTCGGAAATGGGAGTCCGGCGGGAGGATTCGGGGTCATGACGGTCATCAACACCAACGGTGCGGCCCTGCGCGCGCTGGGCGCGTCGCGGTTGGCGGAGACGAGCCTCGACACCGCGATGAACCGGCTGTCGACGGGCAAGCGGATCAATTCGGCCAAGGACGACGCCGCCGGTCTCGCCATCGCCTCGACGATGACCGCACAGATCATGGGCATGCGCCAGGGGATGCGCAACGCGATCGACGGCACCTCGCTGGTCCAGACCGCCGACGGCGCACTGGGTGAGGTGACCAGCATGGCCCAGCGCATCCGCGAGCTGGCGGTGCAGGCGGCGTCGGGTACGTATAGCGACAACGACCGCGCGGCGTTGCAGGTCGAGGTGACGGCGCTCGCCAAGCAGATCGAAACGACGCTGAACAACACGCAGTTCAATGGCGTGAAGCTGTTCGATACAGCGCTGTATCACTGGCCTTATGACGAGCCAGAACCGGAGCGTGGCACGAAGATTTCGGTGCAGGCCGGCGCGAACAGCAACGACAGGATCGACATCAAGATCGACAACCTGCCTCTATCTTACCATCGTCGACATAATGGAAACCAATGGCTTGCGACCCCTGCTACGACCTATTCCTCGCAGCAGCATCTCATCACATTCGAAGATTATGACGCCGGCGCAAAGCGTGCCGGGCAACTGATTACCAAGGAGCAGATCGGCACCACCGTCTACCAGCAGCCCGGCGATCAATGGCATGACGAGAATGGTGGCTACTCCTATTATACGGGACACGAAGATTTTTCCCTCACCGACGAACTGAACGTCACCAACCGCTATCGTTCCGAAAACACGATGAAGCGCATGGACGAGATGCTTTCAAAGGTATCCAGCATGCGCGCCGGCATCGGTGCCACCGCGAACCGGCTGGAATCGGTGGTCAACAACCTGACCACCAACACCACCAACCTGTCCGACGCACGCTCGCGGATCGAGGATGCGGATTTCTCGGTCGAGACGGTGAACCTCGCCCGCGCGCAGATCCTGAAACAGGCCTCCGCCTCGATGCTCGCCCAGGCCAATCAGAGTCAGCAGGACGTGATGAAGCTGCTCGGCAACTAGGGCTTTGCAAGCGCCCGCCGCCGTCCCACCTTTACGGGCGATGCAGCGACGTACCCTGACACCTGCCGAAACCGCGCTGGCGCGCAGCGTCTTCGGCGACACGATCGACTATGACGCGGTCGGCCTGTCGCCGACCAAATGGGCCTTCTTCCAGCCGCGCAATACGGTGATGGCCCCGCGCGGCTGCATCCATTTCCACCCCAAGGGCGGCCTGTGGCGCGAGGATTTCGGCGCCTGTCCGCTGCACGAGCAAGGGCTGTTCATCCACGAGATGGTGCACGTCTGGCAGCACCAGCAGGGCATCTGCCTGCCGCTCGCGCGTCATCCCTTCTGCCGGTACGGCTATGCGCTGAAGCCCGGCCAGCCCTTTCGCCGCTACGGGCTGGAACAACAGGCGGAAATCGTGCGCCACGCCTTTCTGCTCGCACACGGGGGCCGGGTGCCCGGCGCCCCCGGCCTTGCGCAATATGAGACGCTGGTCCCCTTCCCTATCGGCCGGCGCTAGCCGTCACAGCGCGTCGAAGTCGATCGGCGCGGTCCGGTCCAGCCAGTTCGGCGCTTCCGGCATCGGGTATTTCAGGCCGGTCGCGCAGTTGAACAGCACGACGCGCTCACCCGCATCCACCTCGCCCGTCGCCAGTGCATTGCGGTACGCCGCCAGCGTCGCGCCACCCTCCGGACAGAGCAACAGGCCATCATCGCGTGCGCAGTCCGCCACCGCGCGCAGCGTATCGGCATCGTCCACCGCCAGCGCCTTGCCGCCCGATTCGCGCACCGCGCGCAGGATCAGGAAATCGCCCACCGCGCGCGGCACCCGGATGCCGGCGGCGACGGTGTGGGCATTCTCCCAGCGTTCGGCATGCTCGACGCCGTCGTCGAACGCCTTGACGATCGGCGCGCAGCCCGATGCCTGCACCGCGTACATGCGCGGGCGCTCCGATCCGATCCAGCCGAGCTTTTCCAGCTCGTCGAACGCCTTCCACATGCCGATCAGGCCGGTGCCGCCGCCGGTAGGGTAGAAGATCGCATCGGGCAGCCGCCAGCCGCCCTGTGCGGCCAGTTCCAGCCCCATCGTCTTCTTGCCCTCGATCCGGTACGGCTCCTTCAGCGTCGACAGGTCGAACCATCGTCCCTCCGCCGCGCCCTTCCCCACGATCGCGCCGCAATCGTCGATCAGGCCGTTCACCCGCCACACGCGCGCACCCTGAGCCGCGATCTCCCGCACATTCACCTCGGGGGTGTCTTCGGGGCAGAAGACGATGGTCTCGATCCCGCAGCGGCTGGCATAGGCGGCAAGCGCCGCGCCGGCATTGCCGTTGGTCGGCATGGCGATGCGGGTGACGCCCAGCTCCTTGGCCATCGCCACCGCCATGACGAGGCCGCGCGCCTTGAAGCTGCCGGTGGGCAGGCGCCCCTCGTCCTTGACCAGCACATTGGCGCCACCCGAGCGGGGCACCGGGATCAGCGGCGTCTCGATCTCGCCCAGGCTGACGATGTTTTCGGTACGACGGACGGGCAGCAGTTCGCGCCAGCGCCACAGATCGGTTTCACGCGCGGCCAGCGCGTCCTTCGCCAGCGCCGCCTTCACCGCATCCAGATCATAGCGGACGAGCAGCGGGCGCCCGACCCGCGACAGGCCATGAAGCCGGTCCGCCTCGTAGCGCTCGCCGGTCATCGAGCATTCGAGATGGGTGACGAAGGTCGGCCGGTCGGCGCAAAGATTGTCGTTCATGGGCAGGGGTGTAGCGCAAGGATCGCCCTTGCCAACCCTCTCCCCCCCGCCGAGGGAGAGGGCGCAGCGACGGATCGATCAGTCCGGCTTCTTGGCGACCGCGACCAGTGCCGGGCGGAGCAGGCGATCCTTGATCATATAGCCCGACTGCATTTCCTGCACGATCGTGCCGGGCGCCGCGTCCGAGGGCATTTCCAGCATCGCCTGGTGGCGATTGGGGTCCAGCGTCTCGCCCATCGCGGCGATCTTGGTGATGCCGTGGCGGCCCAACACGCTGTCCAGCTCGCGGCCCGTCGCCTCCAGCCCCGCGACAAGGCCCTTCATCTTGTCATCCTCGCGCAGGTCGGCGGGGATCGCCTGCAGCGCGCGGCCCAGATTGTCCGCCACCGACAGGATATCGCGGGCAAAGTTGGTGGACGCGTAGGCGCGTGCGTCCGACACGTCCTTTTCGGCGCGACGGCGGATATTCTGCACCTCGGCGCGGGCATACAGCGTCTGCTGCTGCGCCTCGGCCAGTTGCTCGCGCAAGCTTCCCAGCGCGTCATGCTCCGCCACTTCGGGCGCGGCCTCGGCCGTTTCCTCGCGCAGATCCTGCGTTTCCGGCTGCTTGGTCTCGTTCTCGTTCATCATGTTCCCTGTACGCACAAGTCGGGGTCAGCCCATCAGTCGGGCAAGCGTCGCCGCGGTGAAATCCACCATGGGCACGACGCGGGCATAGTTCAACCGCGTGGGGCCGATCACCCCCACCACGCCGACCACCTGCCCGTCCAGCCCGCGAAAGGGTCGCGCGATCACCGAGGAGCCGGACAGCGCGAACAGCTTGTTCTCCGCACCGATGAAGATCCGGGTCGAATCGCCCGCCCGCGCCGAATCGAGCAGGCTGGCGATTTCCTGCTTGCCCTCCAGATCGTCGAGCAGGTCGCGCACCCGTTCCAGATCGGCGGCGGCGGCGGCATCGATCAGCCGCCCCTGCCCGCGCACGATCAGCACCGGCCGCCGCTCGCCATCCTCGCTCCACACGGCAAGACCGCGTTCGACCAGTTCGCGCGCCGCACCGTCCAGCGCCGCGCGCGTGCCCTTCAGCTCGCGCTCCAGCCGCCCCTGCGCCTCCGCCAGCGTCAGCCCGCCCAGCGTCGCGGTCATGAAATTGCCCGCCTCCACCAGTGCAGACGAAGTCATGCCGCCGGGCACCTGCAGCACGCGGTTCTCGACCGATCCGTCCTCGCTGACCAGCACCGCCAGCGCCTGTACCGGCGACAGGGGCACGAACCCGATCGAGCGCAGCTTCACCTCGCGCTTGGGCACCATCACCAGTCCCGCACACGCCGACAGGCCGGACAGGATCGCGGTGGTCGCCGCCAGCGCTTCCTCGACCGGCCCGTGCGTGCCCGCTCGCGCCTCGATCGCGGCGCGTTCCTCCGCGCTCGGCTCATGGACGTGCATCATGCCGTCGACGAACAGGCGCAGGCCCTGTTCGGTCGGCATCCGCCCGGCGGAGGTGTGCGGCGCGGCGAGCAGCCCCACCTCCTCCAGTTCCTGCATCACGCCGCGGATGGAGGCCGGCGACAGGTTGATCCCCGACCGGGCGATCGTCTTCGACCCCACCGGCACGCCGCTTTCCAGATAGCTGTCGACCACCACGCGAAAGATGTCGCGGGCGCGCGCACTCAGTTCGATGATCGGCGGGGTGGCCATGGATGTGATCTAGGCTGGCGCACCCCCGAACGGAAGGCTAACCGGGCAACAAACATCCAGAATGAAGGAACGTCCATGCGCCCCTCCGGCCGCACGCCAGACCAGATGCGTCCCATCACCGTCGAGCCCCGTTTCACCCGCCATGCCGAGGGGTCGGTGCTGATCGGGTTCGGCGACACCAAGGTGCTCGTCACCGCCTCGATCGAGGAGCGGGTGCCCCCCTTCCTGCGCGGCAAGGGCGAAGGCTGGGTGACCGCCGAATATGGCATGCTGCCCCGCGCCACCCACACCCGCGGCAGCCGCGAGGCGGCCAAGGGCAAGCAATCGGGTCGCACGCAGGAGATCCAGCGGCTGATCGGCCGTTCGCTCCGCTCGGTGGTCGACCTGAAGGCGCTGGGCGAGCGGCAGATCGTGCTCGACTGCGACGTGATCCAGGCGGACGGCGGCACGCGCACCGCCTCCATCTCGGGCGCGTGGATCGCACTGCGCATGGCGGTCGACACCCTGCTGCGCGACGGCAAGCTGACCAGCGACCCGATCCGGCAGAAGGTGGCCGCGGTGTCGTGCGGCATCCATCAGGGTACGCCCGTCCTCGACCTCGACTATGTCGAGGATTCGGCCGCCGATGCGGACGCCAATTTCGTGCTGCTGGAGAACGGCCACATCGCCGAGGTGCAGGCGACCGCCGAACATGCCACCTATGACGAGGAAGCGCTGCTCCGCCTGCTCCGCCTCGCGCGCATGGGCTGCAACGAGATCTTCGCGGCACAGGCAAAGGCGGTTGCGGCATGAGCGGCGAGGGCCGCGAACCGCAGGCGATCCGCAAGCTCGGCCCCGGCAAGCTGGTGATCGCCAGCCATAACAAGGGCAAGATCGTCGAGATCCGCGAACTGCTGGCGCCCTACGGCGTCGAGCCGGTCTCGGCGGGCGATCTCGACCTGCCGGAGCCGGAAGAGACGGGCACGACCTTTGTCGCCAATGCCGAGCTGAAGGCGCTGGCCGCGGCGGACCTGTCCGGCCTGCCCGCGCTGGCCGATGACAGCGGCCTGTGCGTCGAGGCGCTGGGCGGCGATCCCGGCATCTTTTCGGCGCGCTGGGGTGGTCCGCAAAAGGATTTCGACATGGCGATGCGGCTGGTCGAGGATCGGCTGGGCGAAACCCCGGATGCCCCGCGCGACGCGCATTTCGTCTGCGCGCTGGCGCTGGCCTGGCCGGACGGGCACGTCGAATGGTTCGAGGGGCGGGTCGATGGCACGCTGGTCTGGCCGCCACGCGGCACCCAGGGCCATGGCTATGACCCGATGTTCCGGCCCAACGGCTATGACACGACCTTTGCCGAAATGGATTCGGACACGAAAAGCGGGATCAGCCACCGCGGCGACGCCTTTCGCCAGTTGGTGAAGGCGGTGTTCTGATCTTCAAAGCCCTCTCCCCTCTGGGGAGAGGGCTTGAGTCTCAATACGCCCGCTCGCCCACCACATTGCCGCTGGGCGCGTATCGGCACACCAGGAAGTCGTCCTTGGCGTTGCTCGCCATCGCACAGCCGACCTCCCGGCTGTTCCGCCAGACGATCTGCGCATAATGGCCGACATCCTCCCAGCGCCCGGTGCGGCTGGAATCGGGCGTGACGCCGTTCACGAAATCGCGCTTCTCGGCGACCCAGTGCCCGACCATCTCGTCATAGGCATAGGCGCCCCGCGTCCCCGTCCACAGATTCTCGCCCTCGCGGCCCGGTCCCTGCGGCTGGTCGGCATGGCGGAAGCGGCCGGTGCGCGCCATCTCCTCGGCATAGGCGCGCGCGCTTCTCGCCAGCGTGTCGCTCCACGCCAGCGGCGCGATGCCGAGTGCGCCGCGCGCCGCATTCTGCCCGTCCAGCATCGCCCGCCGCAACAGCCCCTCGCCGCGCGCGACCGGCGCGGTGGAGGGACGCGGCTCGACCACGCGTTCGGGTCCTTGCGCGCAAGACGCGAGCATCAACAGGGCGGCGATCAGCGGGTGGCGTAACGGGATCATCACGGCCATATCGGCGCGCATCATGCCTGCCGCAACGCCCCCCGATCTCGCACTTTACGTCCATTGGCCCTTCTGCGTCTCCAAATGTCCCTATTGCGACTTCAACAGCCATGTCCGCGAGGCGGTGGATCAGGCGCGCTGGCGCGATGCGCTGCTCGCCGATCTCGCGCATGAGGTGGCGGCGCTGCCGGGCCGGCGGCTGGGTTCGATCTTCTTTGGCGGCGGTACCCCCTCGCTGATGCCGCCGGCCACCGTCGCGGCGATCCTGGACGCCGCCGAGCGCGCCTGGGGCTTTGCGCCGGACATCGAGATCACGCTGGAGGCGAACCCCTCCTCGGTGGAGGCGGCGCGCTTCGCCGATCTGGCCGCCGCCGGGGTCAACCGCGTGTCGCTGGGGTTGCAGGCCCTCGACGATGCGGCGCTGCGCTTCCTAGACCGGGCGCACGGCGTGGATGAAGGATTGCGCGCGCTCGCCACCGCGCAGGCGACGTTCCCGCGTGTCAGCTTCGACCTGATCTATGCCCGCCCGGATCAATCGCTGGCCGCGTGGCAGGCCGAGCTGGCCCGCGCGCTGTCGTTCGGGACCGAACACCTGTCGCTCTACCAGCTCACCATCGAACCCGGCACCCGCTTCGCCACGGAGGCCGCCGCCGGCCGCCTCACCATTCCCGACGGCGATGCCGCCGCCGACCTGTTCGAGGCGACACGCGCCCTGACCGCCGCTGCCGGCCTCCCCGCCTATGAAACGTCCAACCACGCCCGCATCGGCGCGGAGAGCCGCCACAACCTCACATACTGGCGCTACGGCGACTATGCCGGCATCGGCCCCGGCGCGCATGGACGGCGCACGGGCCATGCGACCAGCCGCCGTCGCAAGCCGGAGAACTGGCTGTCCGCGGTCGATCGCAACGGCCACGGCATCGAGGTGGAGGATCACCTCGCCCCCGTCACCCGCGCGACCGAGGCGTTGGTGATGGGCCTGCGCCTGCGCGAAGGCGTCGACCTTGCCCGCGTCGAGGCGCTGGCGGAAGGCTCAGCGATGATCGACGATGCCGCCGTCCGCCGCCTGTCCTCCCACGGCCTGATCGTCCGCGACGGCCCCCGCCTGATCGTGACGGAGGCCGGCGCGCTGCTGCTCGACGCGATCCTGCGCGACGTCGTGCTGGCCTGACCTACCGCCCGAAGCCGGTCGGCGCGGGCGAGACCGTCACCGTGGTGCCGCCGCGTATCTCCTGCACCTCCAGCGCGCGTTCGGCCACGCCGTCGCGGCCGAAGCGGAATGCCCCGTCGATGCCGGAAAAGCCGTCCTGGTCGCGCAGCCGCGCCTCCGGAAAGGGCGATCCGACCTTCCAGTCACGCGCGATCCGCACCGTCAGCAGCACCGAGTCGTAGCCGAGGCTGGACAGTCGGTACGGCGCCGCGCCGAAGCGGGCGCGGTATTTGGTGGCATATTGGCGGTACAGGTTATTCGACACGCTGGCGAACCACGCACCGTTCAGCGGGGCGCGCGATGCGATCGTGCTTTCCGAATTCCACAATTCGGTGCCGAGCAGGCGGGTGTTCGCCCCCGGCCCGCGCTTCACGACCGGCGCTGCCGCCGCCGCCGCGGCACCGCCGTCGGCAATCAGCACCGCGTCATAGGGCGCCTTGGCGGTCAGCCGCTGCGCCGCACCGGCAATGCCACCGGCCACGCGACCATAGGGCTGCAACGACACCACCTGCCCGCCAGCCCCCTCGACCGCGCGCAGAAAGGCAGTCGATGCGCGTTCCCCGTACAGGCCGTTGGGCACCAGCCCGGCAAAGCTGGTCACGCCGCGCTCCCGGGCAAAGGCGACGACGCGTTCGATCGACTGGCCGGGGGCATAGCCCATCAGATAGGTGCCGTTACCCCCGACACCGGCGTCGTTCGAGAAGCTGACCACCGGCACACGCGCGGCGCGTGCGATCGGCGCCACCGCGCGCACGTCTTCGGACAAAAGCGGTCCCAGGATCAGTTGCGCACCTTCCGCGATCGCACGCTGTGCAGCCGCCGCGGCGCCGGTAGCGGTGTCGTAGTTGGTGATCCGCACCTTGTCGTTCTGCGTGTCGAGCAGCGCCAGCATCGTCGCGTTCGCGATCGAGCGGCCGACACCGGCATTGCTGCCCGACAGCGGCACCAGCAGGGCGACGCGGTTGCGCGCCACGTCGCGCGGGATGCCCGCCTCCACCGTCGGCGCTTCCTGGACCGGCCGGGTCGCCTCGCGTGGTGGCGGCGCCTCCACCGGCCCCCGCGGCACCAGTGTCTGACACGCCCCCAGCAGGCAGGCCGCGGCCAGCGCGATCCACCGCTTTGCCTCCCCGGCCCTCATGGCAAGCTTCGGTTGTATTGGCGCTGCTGCCTCTGCCATGACGTCCCCTGTGACCAACACTACGACCAAACTCGATCCCGGCCTGTATATCGTGGCCACCCCGATCGGCAATCTCGGTGACCTTTCTCCGCGCGCCGCCGATATCCTGGCCGCCGCCGACGTCATCGCGGTGGAGGACAGCCGCGTCACCGCCGGCCTGCTCCGCCATATCGGCGTGAAGCGGCCGATGCAGCCCTATCACGATCACAATGCCGAGCATGTCCGCCCCGCACTGGTGGCGCGCATGGGCGTGGAGGCGGTGGCGCTGGTGTCGGACGCGGGCACGCCGCTGATCTCGGACCCCGGCTACAAGCTGGTCCGCGATGCCCGTGCCGCCGGCCATGCGGTGGTGACGATCCCCGGCCCCTGCGCCGCCATCGCCGCGCTGACCCTGGCGGGCCTGCCCACCGACCGCTTCCTGTTCTGCGGCTTCCTGCCCCCCAAGGAGAAGGCGCGCGCCGACGCCATCACCGAAATCGCGGCCATCCGGGCGACGCTGGTGTTTTACGAGTCCGGGCCGCGGCTGGCAGCGACGTTGGCGGCGCTGGCGGTGGGGCTGGGGGACCGCGAGGCGGCGGTGACGCGCGAGATCACCAAGCGGTTCGAGGAGGCGGTGACGGGCACGCTGTCCACGCTCGCGGCGCGCTATGCGGAGGGCGGTCCGAAGGGCGAGATCGTCGTCGTCGTCGCCCCCCCCGGCGAGGCGCCGCCGCCCAGCGCGGAGGATGCCGATACCGCGCTGGCCGAGGCGTTGACCCGCCTGCCGGCCTCCAAGGCCGCGGGCGAGGTGGCCAAGCGCTTCGGGCTGGACCGCAAGGCCCTGTATGCCCGCGCAATGGCGATGAAGGCGCCCGAATAAGGAACACCCGCCCCCCCTCGCCGGTTCGCATGTCCGACAAAGGGGACGACGATGCCAGGATCGACAGCGGATCGGAATGCGCGCGGGCGCGGGGCGACCAGCCCATGGGCGGTGCCGCCGCGCGGGTGGAAGGACGTGCTGCTGCGGAGCTGGCGCGAGGCGGGCACCGACAATATCAGCCTGATCGCCTCCGGCGTCGCCTTTTGCGCGATCCTCGCCCTGGTGCCGATGCTGGGTGCGGTGGTGCTGAGCTACGGCCTGTTCGCGACGCCGCAAACGGTGGTCGACAATGTCCGCACACTGATGGAGGTAATGCCGACCGACGCCGCGCAGCTGATCGGCGAACAACTGGCCAATCTGGTCACCAGTTCGGACGGCAAGAAGGGGTTCGGCCTCCTTATCGCGCTCGCCATCGCGTTATACGGCGCGATGAAGGGCGCGACCGCGGTCATCACCGCGCTCAACATCGCCTATGACGAGGAGGAAAGCCGCGGCTTCGTCGCGCTCAACCTGCTGGCGCTGGGGATCACCGCCGGGGCGGTGGTGCTGGCGGTGCTCGCCATCGTCTCGATCACCGCGCTGGGTGCGTTGCAGAGCCTGTTTCCCGATCTGCCGACCGTGCTGGTGGTTCTGGGCAAGATCCTGTCCTACGCGATCATGACCGGGGTCGCGGCGGCGGCGGCGGCGACGCTGTATCGCTTCGGGCCCGACCGCGATCATGCGCGCTGGATCTGGTTGACGCCCGGATCGCTGCTCGCCGCGCTCATCTGGCTGCTGGTGACGCTCGGCTTCGGCTTCTACGTCGCCAATTTCGGCAGCTACAACGCGACCTACGGGTCGCTGGGCGCGGCGGTGGTGTTGCTCACCTGGCTGTACCTGTCGGCCTATATCCTGCTGCTCGGTGCCGAGCTGAACTGCGAGCTGGAACGGCAGACGGCGGAGGACACCACCACCGGCGCGGCCCGCCCGATGGGCGACCGCAACGCCTATGCCGCAGACACGGTGGCGAGCGGCAGCGCCGCGGTGCATCCCGGCCCGAAACAGGCCGAGCCCGCCGGGCCGGTACGCGAGGCGGCACGAGGCTATGCGCTGACCCGCGTCGTTCCCGCCAGAAGCGGGCTGGTGCCGACCCTGCTCGTCACCGGCGGCCTGGCGCTGCTGCGCCGTCGCGGACGGGCCGGGGCAGGCGCGGCCCTGTTGGCGGCCGGTGGCACGATCAGCTTCCTGCGCCGCCGCTGAACCGATGCGAACGCCCTCCCCCGCCCGCCGCGCCGCCGAGTCCGCCGGGCGTCGCGGCGAACGTCTGGCCGGCTGGTGGCTGCGGCTGAAGGGCTGGCGCATCCTCGCCCGCCGCGTCCGCACGCCGGCCGGGGAAGTGGACATCGTCGCCCGAAAAGCGGCCGTCGTCGCATTCGTCGAGGTAAAGACCCGCAAATCCGCCAACGATCTCGCCTTTGCGATCGACGAGCGGCGCCTGTCCCGCGTCGCCGCCGCGGCCGAAATGCTGGCACCGACCTATGCCGGGCCGGGTGACGATATCCGCATCGACGTCATCCTGCTCGCCCCCGGCACCCGGCCGCAGCATATCGAGAATGCCTGGCAACCCTGAGCCCCTTCGGATGACAGGGCCGATGCCGCCCCCTACATGCCGCGACGACCATCTTTCCGAAAGGATCACCATGCCGCTCAACGTCGCCGTCCAGATGGACCCGCTCGACCAGATCAACATCGCGGGCGATTCCACCTTCGCGCTGATGCTGTCGGCGCAGGCGCGCGGCCACCGGCTGTTCCATTACGCCGCCGGGGACCTGAACTGGTCCGACGGCCGGCTGTGGACGAAGGCGCATCCGGTAACCGTGCAGCGGGTGGCCGGCGACCATTTCCACTTCGACGCACCGGTCAGGCTCGACCTCGGCGACGAGGCGGACGTGGTGCTGATGCGGCAGGACCCGCCCTTCGATCTCGGCTATATCACCGCCACGCACCTGCTGGAGCGGATCGCGCACAAGACGCTGGTGGTGAACGATCCCGCCCAGGTCCGCAACGCACCCGAAAAGGTCTTCGTGCTCAATTATGCGCGCTTCATGCCGCCGACGCTGGTCACCCGCTCGCTGGAGGAAGCACGCGCCTTTTTGGCCGAGCATGGCGAGATCGTGGTGAAGCCGTTGCACGGCAATGGCGGCAAGGCGATCTTCAAGGTTGGCAGCGACGGCGCCAACCTGTCGGCGCTGATCGAGGTGTTCAACCAGACATGGCGCGAGCCGCACATGATCCAGGCATTCCTGCCGGCCGTCGCCAAGGGTGACAAGCGCATCGTGCTGGTCGATGGCGAGGTGGCGGGCGCGATCAACCGCCTGCCCGGCGAGGGCGAGATCCGTTCCAACCTGGCGGTCGGCGGATCGGCCGAAAAGACCGAACTCACGGCGCGCGAACGCGAGATCTGCGAAGCGCTCAGCCCCGAACTGCGCGCCCGCGGCCTGTTGTTCGTCGGCATCGACGTGATCGGTGGCGAGTGGCTGACCGAAATCAACGTCACCTCCCCCACCGGAATCGTCGCGATCGAACGGTTCGACGGCACCGATGTCGCGGGCCTGATCTGGGACGCGATCGAGGGCAAGCTGGCCTGACCCCGCTCGTCCCGGCAGGGGAGAGGGAGCCGGTTTCGGGAACCCCCGCCTCTCCCACGGGTAATCCTACCAGCACATGACCGACTTCATCCTGAACCTGATCGCCTGGGGCGGCTATTTCGGCATCTTCCTGCTGATGGCGCTGGAAAATATCGTGCCGCCGGTGCCGTCCGAGGTCATCATGGGGCTGGGCGGCATGGCGGTGGCGCGCGGCGACATGGCGATGATCCCGCTGATCCTGTGGGGAACGCTGGGCACCACGGTCGGCAACTACTTCTGGTACTATATCGGCCGCCATATCGGTTATGAACGCTTCCGCCCCTTTGTCGACCGGCACGGCCGCTGGCTGACGATGGAATGGGAGGATGTCGAGCGGCTGCACCGCTTCTTCGTCAAGCATGGGCAGTGGGTGGTGTTCGTCTTCCGCTTCATGCCCGCCTTTCGCACGATCATCTCGCTGCCCGCGGGCATGACGCGGATGCCGCTATGGCGCTTCCTGGTGTGGACCTTTGCGGGCAGCACGATCTGGAACGCGATCCTGGCCTATGCCGGGCTGTTGCTGGGATCGCGCTTCGAGGTGCTGGACCGGTATGTCGGCCCGGCCGCCGTCGCGCTGACCGTGATGATCGTCATCGGCTATGTCTGGCGCGTCGTGACCTGGAAGCCGCGCGCCCGGCGCTAGGCCCGGGGATGCGCGTTGCGGTACACATCCAGCAGGTGCGCGGCATCGACCGCGGTATAGACCTGCGTCGAACTCAGGCTGGCATGACCCAGCAGCTCCTGCAACTGGCGCAGATCGGCGCCGCGCCCCAGCAGATGCGTCGCGAAACTGTGACGCAGCGCGTGCGGCGTGACCCGGTCGCCCAGGTCGAGCCGTGCCCGCGCCGCGCGAACCGAGCGCCGCACGACCGCCGGCGACAGCACCCCGCCCCGCGCGCCGCGGAACAGCGGCGCATCGCGCTCCAGCCGCCACGGCTGCTCCGCGGCATAAGCCTCGACCGCGCGGGCGACCTGCGGCAGCAGCGGCACGATGCGCGTCTTGCCGCGCTTGCCCAGCACCCGGATCGTCTCGCCCAGCGGCAATATGCCCGCCGGCAGGGCCAGCGCCTCGCCGATGCGCAGACCCGCCCCGTACAGCAGCATCAGCACCGCCCAGTCGCGCGCCGCGATCCACGGTTCGCGCGCATCCTCCGACACCTCTTCCGCCAGCGCCAGCACGTCGTCAGGCGCCACCGGACGCGGCACCCCGGCCTTTACCCGCGGCCCGCGCAGGCGCGGCGGCTCGACCCCCGCCCAATCCAGAAAGGCGCGCACCGCCGACAATTCGCGCGCGGCCGATGCGTTCGACAGCTCCTCGCCCCGCCGATGCGCCAGAAACGCACGCAGGTCCGCGGCGGTGATCCGCGACAGGTCGCCCCGCGCCACCCGGCCGCCCCAATGGCTGCCCAAAAACGCCAGCAACCGCTCCGCCGTCGCCTGATAGGCGCGCACGGTATGCGGCGAGCGGCGGCGCGCATTCGCCAGATGATCGGCGAATGCCAATGGCAGGACCGCGTCTCGCCCCATATTGTCCATGTATTCCAACGACCTGTCGTATCTGACGAGAATTGTTAACCTTGACGATCTTAGACGGTCCCATGGCCTCCTCAACCCTGTCCCTCGATCCTGTGTTCGATGAAGAGCGGCGCATGGCGGCCCTTCAGGCGCATGCGCTGCTCGACAGCGAGCCGGAGCGGGAGTTCGACGCGCTGGTCAGCCTGGCGGCGGACATGCTGGACTGCCCGCTGGCCGCGCTCACCCTGATCGACCGCGACCGCCTGTGGGTGAAGGCGGGCATCGGCGACCTGCCGGTCGAGGTGCCGCGCAGCGTCGCCATCTGCAACCATACCATCCGCAAGCCCGACCAGTTCATCGTCGACGATCTGAGCAAGGATGCCGATTTCGCCGGCAATCCGCTGGTCGTTGAAAACGGCCTGCGCTTCTATGCCGGCATGCCGATCCATGCGCCCGACCGGCAGGGCGTGGCCCAACCGATCGGATCACTGTGCGTGATGGACGCCACGCCCCGCTCGCTCAACGAATCGGGCATGCGGACGCTGCGCCATCTGACGACGCTGGCGGAGGCGCTGATCGCCGCGCGCGCCATTGCGCAGCGGGCGACCGACATCGCCGAACTCAGCGAACGCCAGGCCAGCGACCTGCGCGCCAAGGACCGCACCTTCCAGCAGGCCGAACGGATTTCGATGATCGGATCGTGGCGCCTGTCGATACCCGAGCGGATCGCATCCTGGTCCGACGGCGTGTTCCGCATCCACGAACTGCCGCTGGGCGAGGAGCCCGATATCGATACCGCGATGAACTATTATCCGGCAAGCGAGCGCCAGCAGTTGAACGATGCCGTGGCCCATGCTGTCGAAACCGGCATCCCGTTCGACCTGGAGCTTGACTTCACCACCGCCACCGGCCGCCTGCGGCGCGTGCGGGTGATGGGCGAGCGGGAGGAAAGCGACGGGCAGGTGACCGCGGTCGTCGGCGTGTTCCAGGACATCACCGATCGTCACGCGCTGGAAATGACGCTGCGCCGCACCGCCAGTACCGACGCGTTGACCGGCATCTGCAACCGTGCCGCCTTCGACCGTGCGCTGGAGGGGGCGATCGACCGGGCACGCCAATCGGGCGCGCTGATGGCGCTCGCGCTGATCGATCTGGACGGCTTCAAGCTGATCAACGACACGCTGGGCCACATGGCCGGCGACGACATCCTGCGCGAAGTCGGCCGGCGGCTGCGCGCGCCGTGGTTGCAGAACTGCTATGTCGCGCGACTGGGCGGTGACGAATTCGCGGTCATCGTCGAGGATGCGGGCCTGCTCGCCCGCATCGACCAGTTCCGCCAGCAACTGGAGGAAACGCTGTCGGTATCGGTGACCGCCGAGGGCCTGACGATGACGTGCGCGGGCACGGTCGGCATGCGCCTGTGGACGCCCGAGACGCAGACGGTGCGCGATTTCGTCCACCGCACCGATGCGATCCTGTACGCCGCCAAGCGGGCGCGTGTCGGGGAGCGTCGCAAGGGTGATCGCCGCCGCGCGGCCTGATCCGCCACGCTTCGGGGTTCACGACGAGTCATCCAGTGCCCATATAGCGCGGCCATGTCCTCGCGTGCCCGCGTCCTCGTCCTGAACTCCGCGCTCGGTCCCCTCGACTACCGCGTGCCGCATGGCATGGCGGTCGAGCCGGGGTCGATCGTCGTCGCACCCCTTGGTCCCCGCCAGTTGCTCGGCGTGGTGTGGGAGCCGGAGCGGATGCCATCGGATGCGGAGGTAGGCGACAATCGCCTGCGGCCGTTGCTCGGGGTCGCCGACGTGCCGCCGCTGGGCGATGCGCTGCGCCGGCTGATCGAATGGACCGCCGATTATTATCTGGCGCCGCCCGCCGCGGTGGTGCGCATGGCGCTGTCCTCCAACGCCGCGTTGGAAGGCGCGCGCACCGCCACCGAATACCGCGCGACCGGCCATGTTCCCGATCGCCTGACGCCGCAGCGGGCGCAGGCGCTGGAGCGGATCGGCGACCGCCAGGGCCTGATCCGCGAACTGGCGACGATCGCCGACGTGTCGGATGCGGTGATCCGCGGCCTCGTCAAGGTCGGTGCGATCGAGGGGGTGGAGGTCGATATCGACAGCCCCTTTCCCCTGCCTGATCCGCTGCATCACGTTCCCGCATTGTCGGACGACCAGCGCGCCGCCGCCGACCGCCTCGTGGCCGATGTCGCCGCGCAGGCTTTCGCGCCCGTGCTGCTCGACGGCGTCACCGGATCGGGCAAGACCGAGGTCTATTTCGAGGCGGTGGCCGAGGCGGTGCGTGAAGGCCGGCAGGTGCTGGTCCTGCTGCCCGAGATCGCGCTCACCGAACCCTTCCTCAAGCGGTTTCACGACCGTTTCGGCTGCGAGCCGGTGGCCTGGCATTCGGGCCTGCGCTCGACGCAGCGGCGGCGCGCGTGGCGGGCGATCGCCAGCGGTCAGGCGCTGGTCACGGTGGGGGCCCGCTCCGCGCTGTTCCTGCCCTATCGCAACCTGGGGCTGATCGTCGTCGACGAGGCGCACGAAACCAGTTTCAAGCAGGAAGACGGCGTGCATTACCATGCGCGCGACGTGGCGGTGATGCGGGGCAAGTTCGAGCCGTGTCCGGTCATCCTCGCCTCCGCCACCCCTGCGATCGAAACCCGCCAGCAGGTCGCACAGGGTCGCTATGCCGAGGTGAAGCTGCCCGGTCGCTTCGGTGCCGCCGAGATGCCCGCCATCGCCGCGATCGACCTGATCCACGAGCCGCCCGAGCGTGGCCGCTGGATTTCGCCCCGCCTCGTCAAGGCGATGACCGAGACGCTGGAGAAGCGCGAACAGTCGCTGCTGTTCCTGAACCGCCGCGGCTATGCGCCGCTGACGCTCTGCCGCACCTGCGGCCACCGCTTCCAGTGCCCCAACTGCACCGCCTGGATGGTCGAACACCGCCTCGTCCGCCGCCTCGCCTGTCATCACTGCGGCCACGTCATGCCCACCCCGCGCGCCTGCCCCGAATGCCAGGGTGAGGACACCCTCGTCGCCTGCGGTCCCGGCGTCGAGCGCATCGCCGACGAGGTTGCCGCGCTGTTTCCGGAGGCGAAAACGGCCGTCGTCACCTCCGACACCATCTGGTCCCCGGCCAAGGCCGCCGAGTTTGTCGGCCGGATGGAGGCAGGCGACATCGACATCGTGGTCGGCACGCAACTCGTCACAAAGGGCTACCACTTCCCCAACCTGACGCTGGTCGGCGTGATCGATGCCGATCTGGGGCTGGAAGGCGGCGACCTGCGCGCGGCGGAGCGGACCTTTCAGCAGATCTGTCAGGTCTCGGGTCGGGCCGGGCGCGGCGAGAAGCCCGGCCAGGTGTTCATCCAGACGCACAGCCCGAAGGCCGGCGTCATGCAGGCGCTGGTCACCGGCGATGCCGAATCCTTCTACGCCGCGGAAACCGAGGCACGGCGCGATGCTGGTGCGCCCCCCTTCGGCCGTTATGCCGCGATCGTGGTGTCGTCAGAGGAGCAGGCCGCGGCGCAGGAGATCGCCAGCCTGATCGGGCGCCGTGCGCCGGAGGTGGAGGGCATGCACGTCTATGGCCCCGCCCCGGCGCCGCTCGCCATGCTGCGCGGGCGTCATCGCTACCGCCTGCTGGTCCATGCGCGCCGGGCGCTCGACGTGCAGGCGGTGATCCGGGAATGGCTGGGCGCGCTGGAATGGTCGCCCAAGGTCAGGGTCGCGGTGGACGTCGACCCCTATAGCTTCCTGTAGCCGCCGCGCCGGGCGGCGCGGATCAGGCCGCGTGCTCGGCCAGGATGGTCAGCCCGTTGGGCGTGACCTCGGCAAAGCCGCCGCGGATGGTCAGCGTCTCGGGCTCGCCCTTTTCGGTGCGATGGATACGCAGCGCGCCGTCGCGGATCGTCGACATGAAGGGCGCATGCCCCTCCAGCACGCCGAAGTCGCCCTCGGTGCCGGGCACGACGACCATGTGCACCTCCTCCGAGCGGAGGAGCTTTTCGGGGGTGACGAGTTCGAAATGCAGCATTCTGGTAAGCTCCCCCCTCCCGCTCGCGGGAGGGGCTGGGGGAGAAAAGTTCGGCACAGACCCCGCGTCGCGCAGGACCATGCCCGACCCCCTCCCGCGCGTGGCAGGAGGGGACAGGCGCCTTTAGGCTTCCTTGGCCATCTTCTCGGCCTTGGCGACGACCTCGTCGATGCCGCCAACCATGTAGAAGGCTGCCTCGGGCAGATGGTCATACTCGCCGTCGACCACCGCCTTGAACGAGCGGATCGTGTCCTCGATCTGCACGAACTTGCCCGAGATGCCGGTGAAGACCTCGGCGACGTGGAAGGGCTGGCTGAGGAAGCGCTGGATCTTGCGCGCGCGGGTCACGGTCAGCTTGTCCTCTTCGGACAGCTCGTCCATGCCCAGAATCGCGATGATGTCCTGCAGCGACTTGTAGCGCTGGAGCAGCGACTGCACCGCGCGCGCGGTGTCGTAATGCTCCTGGCCCACCGTGCGCGGCTCCAGCACGCGGCTGGTCGAGTCGAGCGGATCGACCGCCGGGTAGATGCCCAGCTCCGAGATCGCGCGGTTCAACACGGTGGTCGCGTCAAGGTGCGCGAACGAAGTCGCCGGCGCCGGATCGGTCAAGTCGTCCGCGGGAACGTACACGGCCTGCACGGACGTGATCGAGCCCTTGTTGGTCGAGGTGATGCGCTCCTGCAGCGCGCCCATGTCGGTCGACAGCGTCGGCTGATACCCCACGGCCGAGGGGATGCGGCCGAGCAGCGCCGACACTTCCGCACCCGCCTGGGTGAAGCGGAAGATGTTGTCGACGAAGAACAGCACGTCCTGGCCTTCCTGGTCGCGGAAATATTCCGCGATGGTCAGGCCCGACAGGGCGACGCGGGCACGCGCGCCCGGCGGCTCGTTCATCTGGCCGAACACCAGCGCGACCTTCGATCCCTCCGAAATCGGGTTGCCGTCGGCGTCCTTGGCGATGACGCCCGCGTCCAGGAACTCGTGATACAGGTCGTTGCCTTCACGCGTCCGCTCGCCGACGCCTGCGAACACCGAGGTGCCGCCGTGACCCTTGGCGATGTTGTTGATCAGCTCCTGGATCAGCACGGTCTTGCCGACGCCGGCGCCGCCGAACAGGCCGATCTTGCCGCCCTTGGCGTAGGGCGCCAGCAGGTCGATGACCTTGATGCCGGTGACCAGGATCGCGCTTTCGGTCGACTGGTCGATGAACTCCGGCGCCTTGGCATGGATCGGCGCGCGCAGGTCGGTGCCGACCGGCCCACGCTCGTCGATCGGCTCACCGACGACGTTCATGATGCGGCCGAGCGTCGCGGGGCCGACGGGAACCGAAATCTGCGCGCCGGTATCGGTCACGGTCTGGCCGCGGGTCAGGCCCTCGGTCGAGTCCATCGCGATGGTGCGGACGGTGTTCTCGCCGAGATGCTGCGCAACCTCGAGCACCAGGCGGTTGCCGTTATTCTCGGTCACCAGCGCCGACAGGATCGCCGGCAGGGTGTTGGGGAAGTGCACGTCGACGACCGCGCCGATGACCTGCGCGATGCGTCCTACATTGTTCGTCTGGCCCGTCGACTGGATCGGGCGGATATCGTCAGCGGCGGTTGCCATGGCGGTTCTTCCTGCTTCGAAACTTAGAGCGCTTCGGCGCCCGAGATGATTTCCACCAGTTCGGTCGTGATCGCGGCCTGGCGGGTACGGTTATACTGGATGGACAGACGGTTGATCATGTCGCCCGCGTTGCGGGTCGCATTGTCCATCGCATTCATGCGGCTACCCTGTTCCGACGCGGCGTTTTCCAGCAGCGCGCGGAAGATCTGCACCGCCACGTTGCGCGGCAGCAGGTCGTCCAGGATCGCCTCTTCGCTCGGCTCATACTCGACCACGGCATCGGCGGACACCGCCGACTTGGCCGGCTGCGGCGGTACGGGCACCGGGATCAGTTGCTGGCCGACCGGCTCCTGCACCAGCGCCGAGACGAACTTGGCGTAGAACAGATGCGCCACGTCGAATTCGCCGCGGCCATAGCGTGCGATCAGGTCGTCGGCGATCGCGCGGGCATCGTCGAACGCGACCGACTTGATCTGGCCCATCTCGTGATCGGCCAGGATCGCGTTCGGGAAGAAGCGACGCAGCACGCGCCCCTTCTTGCCGGCGATGTAGAACTTCACCGTCTTGCCTTGCGCGATCAGCTCGTCCGCCTTGCGACGCGCGGCGCGCACGATGTTGGTGTTGAACGCACCGGCCAGACCACGCTCGGAGGTCGCGACGACGAGAAGCTGCACCTGGTCCTTGCCGGTGCCCGCCAAGAGCGGCGACGCGCCGGTGCCGCCGACGCGGCTCGCCAGGCTGGCCATTACCGCCTCCAGCCGCTCGGCATAGGGACGGCCGTTCTGCGCCGCTTCCTGCGCACGGCGCAGCTTGGCGGCGGCGACCATCTTCATCGCCTTGGTGATCTTCTGGGTCGATTTGACCGAGTTGATCCGAACTTTGAGGGCCTTGAGGCTTGCCATCTTGGTCCTTGTTTCTCCCCCGCCACGGGAGCGGAGGTTGCCATCAACGGAAGCGCTTGGGGCGGCCCCTCACCCAACCCCCTCCCCGGCGGGGAGAGGGCTATGGTTCACTTATGCGAAGGTCTTCGCGAACTGGTCGAGCGCAGCCTTGAGCTTGGCCTTGGCTTCGTCGCCCAGATCCTTGGTGTCGCGGATCAGGCCCAGCACGCCGGCGTGATTGGCGCGCAGGTCGGCCAGCATCGCCGCCTCGTAGCGCGTCACCTGCGCCACGGGGACGGTGTCCAGATAGCCTTGCGTGCCCGCGAAGATCGACGCCGTCTGCTCCTCGAAGGGCAGCGGGTTGAACTGCGGCTGCTTCAGCAGCTCGGTCAGGCGCGCACCGCGGTTGAGCAGCTTCTGCGTCGAGGCGTCGAGGTCCGAGCCGAACTGCGCGAACGCCGCCATCTCGCGATACTGGGCCAGCTCCAGCTTGATCGAGCCCGACACCTTCTTCATCGCCTTGGTCTGCGCGGCCGAGCCGACGCGGCTGACCGACAGGCCGACGTTGATCGCCGGGCGGATGCCCGCGAAGAACAGGTCGGTTTCGAGGAAGATCTGGCCATCGGTGATCGAGATCACGTTGGTTGGGATGTAGGCCGACACGTCGCCGGCCTGCGTTTCGATGATCGGCAGCGCGGTCAGCGACCCGTTGCCGTTGTCGTCGTTCATCTTCGCCGCGCGCTCCAGCAGGCGCGAGTGGAGATAGAACACGTCGCCCGGATAGGCTTCGCGGCCCGGCGGACGGCGCAGCAGCAGCGACATCTGACGATAGGCGACCGCCTGCTTGGACAGGTCGTCATACACGATCACGGCATGCATGCCGTTGTCGCGGAAATATTCGCCCATCGCGCAGCCGGTATAGGGCGCGAGGAACTGCAGCGGGGCCGGGTCCGACGCGGTGGCGGCGACGACGATGGAATATTCCATCGCGCCATTCTCTTCCAGCGTGCGGACGAGCTGCGCCACCGTGGAGCGCTTCTGGCCGACCGCGACATAGACGCAGTACAGCTTCTTCGACTCGTCGGTGCCGGCGTTCGCCGTCTTCTGGTTGATGAAGGTATCGAGCGCGATCGCCGACTTGCCGGTCTGACGGTCGCCGATGATCAGCTCGCGCTGGCCACGGCCGACGGGCACCAGCGCGTCGATCGCCTTCAAACCGGTCTGCACCGGCTCGTGCACCGACTTGCGCGGGATGATGCCCGGCGCCTTCACCTCGACGCGGCTGCGCTTCTCGGCGACGATCGGGCCCTTGCCGTCGATCGGGTTGCCAAGGCCGTCGACCACGCGGCCGAGCAGCCCCTTGCCCACCGGCACGTCGACGATGGTGCCGGTGCGCTTGACGGTGTCGCCCTCGCGGATCTCGGCGTCCGAGCCGAAGATCACGACGCCGACATTGTCGGCTTCCAGGTTCAGCGCCATGCCCTGCACGCCGTTGGCGAACTCGACCATCTCGCCCGCCTGGACGTTGTCCAGGCCGTAGATGCGCGCGATGCCGTCACCGACGGACAACACCTGACCGGTTTCGGAGACCTGGGCCTGGTCGCCGAAATTGGCGATCTGGTCCTTGATGACCTTGGAGATTTCTGCGGCGCGGATATCCATGGAACGTCAGCCTTTCATCGCGCTGGCGAGCGCATTCAAACGGGTGCGGATCGAGGAATCGATCATCTGGGAGCCGATGCGGACGACCAGCCCGCCGAGCAGCGCGGGATCGACCGACAGGTCGACCGAGACGTCGCGGCCGACACGCTGGCGCAACTGCTGCTTCAGCGCGGCGACCTGATCGTCGGTCAGCGGGTGGGCGCTCGTGACTTCCGCCGTCGTCTCGCCGCGATGGCGGCTGGCAAGCTGGCGAAAGGCGCGGATGATCTGCGACAACTGGCCCAGGCGACGGTTTTCCGCCAGCACGCCCAGGAAATTGCGGGTGGTGGCATCGACGCCCAACTGGTCGGCGACGGCGAGCACCGCCTTGACCGCCGCGCCGCGCGCCACGACCGGGCTGGTCGTCAGGTCGCGAAACTCGGCCGACTGGGCCAGCGCGTCGCGCACGGCCAGCAGGCTTGCCTCGACCGTGTCGATGCTGCGGCCCTGCTCGGCCAGTTCGAACAGGGCGAGCGCATAGCGTCCGCCCAGGCTCGCCTGGATGCCGCCTGTGCCACCTAGATTTCCGCCGGACATCTCCACGGACGCGAATTCCTCGTAATTACAAACGGGTTGCCCCCATGGGGAACGGGGCGCGAAATCGCGCCTCGGATGGGTTGGCGCGCGAGTAGCATCGGGAACCCGGCGATGCAAGCTGCGCCACCCCTTCCCATGACGGGATGGTAACAAGATCGTCACACCGGCGCCATGTCGTTTTGAGCGCAATCCGCGGGATGCGGTTTTGCCGCGACCACCCTAGATCATGCACATGGACGAGGACCGGGCCTGGATCGCCTTTGCAAGCCGCGACCGCGACGCCGACGGCCGCTTCGTCGTCGCGGTGCGCTCCACCGGCATCTATTGCCGGCCGAGCTGCCCCGCGCGCCGCCCCGCACGCGACAAGGTCGCTTTCTACAAGGATGCCGCGGATGCAAAAGCGGCGGGCTACCGGTCCTGCCGCCGCTGCCACCCGGACGCGGTGGCGCGCGATGCCACGGCGGTCGCACGGGCCGCAGCCATGCTGGCGCGGGACGGTGCGGTGCCGCTCGACCGGCTGGCACAGGCGGTGGGTTACGCCCCGCATCATTTCCACCGGTTGTTCAAGCGCGCCACCGGGGTGACGCCCGCCGCCTATGCCCGCGCGCTGCGCTCGGGCCGGGCGATCGCGGCGCTCGCCGGGGAAAACAGCGTGACCGAGGCGATCTACGCCGCCGGGCATGACGCACCCAGCCGCTTCTACGCCGCCGATGCGCCCCGGCTGAGCATGTCGCCCAGCGCGTGGCGGCACGGCGGCAGGGGGGAGACGATCCGCTGGACGATGGTCGCGACCGGCATGGGTCCGCTGCTCTTCGCCACCACCGCCCGGGGGCCGTGCCGGATCGCACTGGGCGAGGATGGCGCCGCACTCGCCGCCCGCTTTCCGGCGGCGACGATCCGGCCGGGCGACGCCGTCCTGCATGACCTGGCCGAGCGGCTCGTGACCCTGGCCGAATGCCCGGCGCGCAGCGACCTGCCGCCCGAGATACGGGCCACCGCCTTTCAGGAAGCGATCTGGCAGGCGCTGCGCACCGTCCCGCCGGGCGCACCATGCAGCCATGCCGAACGCGCGGCATCGGCCGGCGGTGCGGACTAGGGCGCCTCGCCCCCCGGCGCGGACTGCTCGGCATTGCCGCGGATGCGGGCCAGCGCTTCCTGCACCTTGTCGCTGTCCAGCAGCGCCAGCAACTGTGCCGCCGGATTGTCCGCCGGCGCGTGCGGATCAAAGGCCAATGGACGCAGGGTCGCGCGCGCGCCCTTGACGTCGCCCAGCTCGATCGCCTGTGCCGCCACCATGAAGCGCAGGCCCTGGTCCTGCGGCACCAGCTCGAACGCGCGGTACAGCCCCTGCACCGCCGCATTGGTCGGCTTGGCGCCGGCCATGCGATAGCTGCGATAATAAAGCGACAGCGGCTCGGCGGCGTCGGGGTCCAGCCGGTTCGCCTTCACGATCCAGCGCCGCGCCTCCGCCCACCGCGCCGGATCGCGGGAATTGCCTGCACGACGCATCAGCACCATCGCCTTGTAGGTCAGCGCCTGCACGGACTTCGGATCCTTGGCCAGCGCCCGGTCCGCCGCCGCCTCGGCCGCCGCGTCCTCCCCCGCATCATACGCCATCTCGGCCAGCCAGCCCTGCACCACCGGATCGTCGCCATAAGGCCCCACCGTGCGCAATGCGCGGTCATAGACCTCGCGGCCCGTTTCGCGATTGACGCCGCGTTCGGATCGCATGCGCAGGCCGATCATCGCCTGCTCGCCCTCGCTCAGCGTCCGGACCGCGATCGGGGGTACGGGCAGCATCGTGTATGGCAGGATCACGTTGGTGATGCGCGACGAGTTGAGATAGCGATCGAGATCCTTGTCCAGCGCCTTCAAACCACCGAACGCCGCCTCCCCTGCCTTCAGGCTGGGCACGCCTTCGTTCAACTGGCGCAGATAGGTCCCCAACTGGTTCTCGCGCTCTTTGCTGAACATCAGGTAATGAGTCAGCAGCCAGCCGCGCGCATAGACCGCCGCCCGTTGTTCGACACTGAGCTTGCGACGCGTGGAATCGAACAGCGTCTCGATGTTCATGTCGGTACGTAGCAAGCTGTAGGCGCGGTGCATCGCCGCCACGCCGACGCGCAACGCCTCCTTGTCGAAGGTGGCGGTGCTGACGAACTCGGCATAGCCTTCCGAATACCAGGCCGGATAGGCGGTGGATGCGTTGCCCAGCAGGAAGTGATGGGCATATTCGTGGAACAGCACGATCTGTGGATCGATGCTGCCCTCGCTGCTGCCGCGGCGCGGCGTGAACGCGATCGACCCACTGGCCCGCGGCTGGTAGAAGCCGGCGATGTTGGGGCATTTGCCGCACAACGACTGCACCTCGTTGGCGCTGGCCACTGTATAGACGGTGACCGGGTTGCTGGTCTGGCCGGGCTGCTCCGCCACCGCGTGCATGCGCCGCATCGCCCCGTCCAGCTGTTCCAGCCGCGTCGCCATGCGGCGGATATCGTCCTCGCCGGTATTGGCATAGATCACGAAGTGCTTCGCACGTGCCTCGCGCCATTCCGCCGCCGCCGGCGTGGCCATGCCCAGCGCCAGCGCGACACCGGCGACCCATCCCCCGAAACGCATCATCCCGTCGGCCCTCCCAAGCCCGTATTTCGCCCTATAGCGAAACAAAGGCGATGTGCGAGGGGAAGATCACCCCGCCTTGCGACAGGAATAGACCAGCTTCTCGTTGGGTAGCGGCGGCAGCGTCGCGCGGATCGCCGCCTGCTGGCGGGCCAGCGCGTCCTGCACCGCGTCCGCCGCCGAACAGCCATTGACCGGCTTGTCGCCCCGCGCCGCACGCGCCGCCGCCATGCCGGCTGCCGACAGGAAATAGCGTGTATCGGCATAGGTGCGGGTCAGCGGGTCGAAGCGCTGCACGGACACCGTCTGCTCGTCGTCGGGCACGGCGATCCGTTCCCAGCGCGCATCGCCCTCGGCAAATTGCTGCGTGCCGTTCATGCACCCCGCCCGGCCCCATTCCAGCGTCACCTCCGCCGTGGACGACATCGTCACCCGGCTGCGTTCGGGCTGCAGCGTGCAGACCAGCCGGCCAATCGCCGCGTCGCGGATCGGCATGGTCGTCGGCGCGACCGTGTCGGCGGGCAGTTCGGGCTCCCCCGATGGCCGCGCGACGAACACCACCACCGCCGCCAGCACGCCCAGCCCGCCACCGGACACCGCCCAGATCGCCGCGCGCCGCTGCCCGCGCGATTCGAACAGCCCCGCCGCGCCGATGCCGAGCGCCCCTGCGACCAGCAGCAGCCCGGCCAGCGCCATCACATTCTCGCGCGTCCGCTCCGCCTCGTCACGGGCGTGGTCAAGCGCCGCCTGCCGCTTCAGCGCGGCGGCCCCTGCCGCCTCGCGGCGGGCGGCGGCGGCATCCTCGGTGGCGCGGGCATCGGCGGCGCTGTCCTCGCGCAGCCGTTCCTCGATCGAGGTGCAGGGTCCGCCGGCCGAGACATAAGGCTGCTGCGCGTCGCGCAGGAAGCCCATCAACTCGGTATCCGCGATCGCGAAGCCGAAGGTCGAATCACCCTCGTCGGCGCGGGTCAGCGCGGAGTTGACGCCGATCACCCGCCCGCACGGATCAAGCAGCGGTCCGCCGGAATTGCCGCGCGCGATGCTGGCGGTGTGGAGCAGCACCTCGATCCCCGTCAGGCTGCGCCGCCCGGACGCCACGCCCTGCGAGCGGACCGGCGACAGCGGCCGGATATAATCCGCCGCCGACTGCGCGGTGGCCAGATCGACATTGCCGGGATAGCCCAGCGCGATCACCGCATTCCCTTCCGCCACCGGCCCCGTATAGAGTGCAACCGGCGGCAGCCGCGCCTCGGTGATCTCGATCAGCGCCAGGTCGCGCCGCGCGTCATAGGCGACGACCCGGCCCTGGTAGGATTTGCTGCCCTCCGACGGCACGATGCCGACGACCACATTGTCCGGATACCGCTCGGCCAGTTCCACGACATGCGCGTTGGTGACAATGCGGTTCGGCGCGACCGCGAAGCCCGATCCATGGCCGAAGCCCGCGACCTGATCGTCGACCACCGCGATGGTCACCACCCGCACCACCCCGCGGGCCGCCGCCGCGATGTCGTCGGCCCGCGCGGGTACGGCCAGGCCGACAAGGAAAACGAATGCGAGGGCCAGCCGGACGATCATCGCGCCCTCCTATCGCCCGGACGCGCCGCGCGGCAACCGCTTCTGCGCGGACATACGGGATCGGTGCGCGGGATCGTTGGTTAGGTATATGGTAAAGCTTGCCGTTTAGGCACCGATACCACTTGCAAGGGATTCGGGTCGGATGAGCGCGTTCGGGCGTCGCAGTGGAATGGGATCGGGTCAGCCCGCACGGCCGGCCTTTGGCGTCGCACGGCCGATGCACACCGGACAGGCCGGGGCGCGCGTGGTGCCGGCCGCCGAACAGGATCTGCCCCCTTCCGCCTTTGCCGCCCCCGAACCCGCCCCGCTGCCCGGCGGCGACATCGACGCCATCGGCCCCGGCACCATGCCCGGGCTGCAGATGGACGCGATGCAGCGCCTGGCCGATCGCCAGGCCTCCAGCGGCGACGCCGGCAGCAGCCGGGCCGAGGGGTTCGAGGCGTCGGTTCACAAGATCAAGGAACAGGTGCTGCCGCGCCTGCTGGAACGCGTCGATCCGGAAGCCGCGGCGACTCTCGGCAAGGACGAGCTGGCCGAGGAATTCCGCCCGATCATCGGCGAGGTGCTTGCCGAGCTGAAGCTGACGCTCAACCGTCGCGAGCAGTTCGCGCTGGAAAAGGTGCTGGTCGACGAGTTGCTGGGCCTCGGCCCGCTGGAAGAGCTCCTCGCCGATCCCAACGTGTCCGACATCATGGTCAACGGCCCCGAGCAGACCTATGTCGAGCGCAAGGGCAAGCTGGAGATCGCCAACATCCAGTTCCGCGACGAGGAACATCTGTTCCAGATCGCGCAGCGCATCTGCAACTCGGTCGGCCGCCGCGTCGACCAGACCACGCCGCTCGCCGACGCCCGCCTGAAGGACGGCAGCCGCGTCAACGTCATCGTGCCGCCGCTCAGCTTGCGCGGCACCGCGATCTCGATCCGCAAATTCTCCGCCAAGCCGATCACGCTCGACATGATGGCGGGCTTCGGCAGCATGTCGCCGAAGATGGCGACCGCGCTGAAGATCGCGGGCGCCAGCCGGTTCAACGTCGTCATTTCGGGCGGCACCGGCTCGGGCAAGACGACGATGCTCAACGCCCTGTCCAAGATGATCGACCCGGGCGAGCGCGTGCTGACCATCGAGGACGCGGCCGAGCTTCGCCTGCAACAGCCGCATTGGCTGCCGCTCGAAACCCGCCCCGCAAACCTTGAAGGTCAGGGCGAGATCTCGATCCGCGACCTCGTCAAGAACGCGCTGCGCATGCGCCCCGACCGCATCATCCTGGGCGAAATCCGCGGCGCGGAATGTTTCGACATGCTCGCCGCGATGAACACCGGTCACGACGGGTCGATGTGCACGCTCCACTCCAACTCCCCGCGCGAGGCGCTGGCGCGTATGGAGAACATGGTGATGATGTCCGACATCAAGGTGCCCAAGGAGGCGATCAGCCGCCAGATCGCCGATTCGGTCGACCTCATCATCCAGGTGAAGCGCCTGCGCGACGGCAGCCGCCGCGTCACCAACATCACCGAGGTGATCGGCATGGAAGGCCCGGTGATCGTCACGCAGGAGCTGTTCAAGTTCGAATATCTGGACGAGTCGGCCGAAGGAAAGATCATCGGCGAATATCGCTCCATGGGCCTGCGCCCCTATACGCTCGACAAGGCCAAGCAGTTCGGCTTCGACCAGGCGTTCCTGGAGGCGTGTCTCTAAAGGGCACGGCGGCGCCACTGGCGCGTCGCCGGCGCTTGCTCTAGGGCCGGCGGCACGATGCGCCGCCTGCTGGTCCTGGCTCCCCTGTTGATCGCCCCGTTGGTGGTGGCGACGACCCATGCCGGGCAACAGGCGTCTCCGCCCAGCGTCGTGGCCGAGGCCACGCGCGATCCCGGCACGGGCCGGCTGGCGGACGACACCGAAAATCGCTGGGTGCCCTTCACCCTGACGCCGGGCAACCAGATCCGCTTCACCATGACGCTGGACGGGCGGCCGGTGTCGGCGATCCTCGACACCGGGGTCAGCTTCACCGTGCTGGCGCGCACCTCGAAGGCGGTGGTGCAGAAACGCCTGCGCAGCGGTGGCAGCGCGACCGCGATCGGCGGCGCGGTGGCGGTCGGTTGGATGCCGACGCGTCGCGTCGAACTGGGCGGCCTGACCCGCACCGGCGGCGGCGTCACCGTGGCGGACCTGCCCGCCATCGCGACGGGCGATGCCGAGCCGGTCGATCTGCTCGTCGGGCGCGACCTGACCGCGCTATACGCGCTCGACATCGATTATGCGGGAAAGCGCTTCCGCCTGCTCCCCTCCGGCCGGATGCCTTTCGCCGGCGCGGTCGCCCCCCTCACCATCTCGGCGCAGCGACGCGTGTACGAAAGCGCGATGCGGCTGGGTGCTGGCCGGCTGGCGCCGGTCATCGTCGACACCGGCGACGGATCGTCGGTCACCGTCACCCGCGCCGGCTGGACCGCAGCGAGGCTCGACCGCCTGCCCGTCACCAGCACGATCGGCTTCGGGCTGGGCGGCGCCAGCGTCAACGAGCTGGCGATCGTCCCGCACCTGACGCTGGGCACGCTCGACGCGCAGAATGTGGAGGTGCGGATCGAGCCGCCGGGCGGCTTCAGCCAGTCGATCGGCGTCGCCGGGCGCATCGGCTCGGGCTTTCTCGGGCGGTACCGCGTGCTGCTCGATCCCTATGCCGGGCGCATGGTGCTGAAGGGTGACGGCACGCAGACCACCCCGCTGCGCTCGACCAGCGGCCTGCTCGTCGGCGTCACGCCGGATCGCCTGCGCGTGCTGCACGTCATGCGCGGCAGCCCGGCCGAGGCCGCCGGCTGGCGCACCGACGACCTGATCTGCGCGATCGACGGCCAGCCGGTGACGCGGGATTATGCCACCAGCCCGCTTGCCCGCTGGTCGGTGGCGGCGCCCGGCACGGTGGTGCGCCTGTCCGACTGCGAGGGGCGCACCCGCGCCCTCACCCTGCGCCGCTTCTACTGAGGCGTCTTCCGGTGAAGCGCGCCCGCGACCTCCTGCTGTTGCTGCTCGCCGCCGTCGCGCTGCGCGGCTGGGACATCGGCAACCCGGTGATCCATGTCGACGAGCAATATTATCTGCTGGTCGGCACCCGGCTGCTGAACGGTGCGGTGCCCTATATCGACATCTGGGATCGCAAGCCGATCGGGCTGTTCCTGCTCTATGCGCTGTTCGCCGCCGCGCCCGGCAAGGGGATCGTCGCCTATCAACTGGCCGCGCTCGCCGCCGCCTGGGGAACCGCGGCGCTGGTCTATCTGGCGGCGGGCCGGATCGGGGTGCGGCGGCGCGGTGCGCTGGCGGCGGGCGCGGTCTATCTGATCGCGCTGATGCTGCTCGGCGGGCGCGGCGGCCAGTCGCCCGTCTTCTACAACCTGCCCATGGCCGCCGCCGGCTGGCTGACGCTGGGCCTGCCCGCGCTCGCCGCGCAAGGGCAACGCACCCGCATCCTGTGGAACGGCGCCGTCGCCTGCCTGCTGGCGGGCATCGCGATACAGATGAAATACACCCCCGCGATCGAAGGGGCGTTCTTCGGCATCGCGCATCTCTGGTTCCTCCGCCGCGCACAGGCCCGCTGGCCCGCCATCGCCGCCGCCGCGCTGTTCTGGGCGCTGATCGGTCTTTCCCCCAGCCTCGCCGCGCTCGGCTGGTATTGGGCGCATGGCTGGCTTCAGCCTTTCTGGTTCGCCAACATCACCTCGATCGCGCTGCGGGCGCCCTATCCGCCGGACCAGCTGGCGATGCGGCTGCTCGGCATCGCCGCGCAGCTCGCCCCGGTCATCGTCTCCGCCGCGATCGCCTGGCGCCGCCGCCCGCGGGAGGGCATCCGGGCAAGCGCGAACCTGCTCGCCTGGGGCTGGCTCGCCGCCGCCACCGCCGGCTTTTTCGCGATCGGCACCTTTTTCGACCATTATGCCCTGCCGCTGCTCGCCCCCCTGACGCTCGTCGCCGGCCGCTGCTGGGGCCGCTCGACCCGCGCGCTGGTCGCCACGCTCGGCCTCGGCCTGACGATCCTGTCGGTGGAGGCGCTGACCGCGCATGACGATGCACCCGGTGCCTATCGGACCGCGCGGATCGTCGCCGCGAACAGCGGCACCGGCTGCCCCTATGTGTTCATCGGCGACACCATCACCTATCAACTGGCCGACACCTGCCTGCCGACGCCCTATGCCTTTCCCAACCTGCTCGCCTACACCACCGAGCAGGGCGCGACGGGAATCGACGAAGCCGCCGAAGTCCGCCGCATCCTTGCAAAGCGGCCGCCGGTCATCGTCACCTCCGACCGGCGGATGCGGATCTGGAACCCGGGCAGCCTCGCCGCGCTGAAGGCGACGCTGACCCGCGACTACCGCGCCGTGTTCCGCACCCGGCGGGCAAGCTGGCACACCATCGTCTTCCTGCGCCGCGACCTGCCCTACCGCGATCCGCGCTGATCGGATCTACCGCCGCTTCCCCCACTCCCGCGCCACCGTATAGCCCAGATATCCGGTGCCGAAGAGCGCGTAGAGCGGCTCCGGGATCGCCGCCAGATACGCCGCCATGCCGCGGATCATCGCCTGCGCCATTGCCGGGCGCAGCCCCGCGACGATGCTCATCGGCAGGCTCCACAACAGGAACACGTACATCACGTACAGGAATGCCGGCCGCGCCTGCGCCGTCCAGCGGTCGACCGGCTCGGCGGGTTCGTCGCCCGCCGTCATGCCAGCACCCCCACCCGGTGCGCCAGCCAGCCATACAGGAACGCCTCGTTCGCCGGCCGCCGCTCGGCCAGGGTGATATAGCGTTCGCCGCGCAGCGCCTCGATCGCCTTGACCAGCACCGCCTCGCCGTCACGCCCCCGCCGCACCAGATACGCATCCAGCGCGGTCAGCGTGGCATCGCCGATCCGCCCGTCGCGCGCCACCTCCGGATAATCCGCCGCGCCCCGATTCAGCGCGTTCAGCGCGCGCTGAAGAAAGCCGATCGGAACGCGCGGTCCCATGTTCACGCCCCCGTCGAACAGTTCGGCCGCCAGCATCGGCGTGCGCCGCGCGACCCGGTCGATCCCCGGCCCCTTCCAGTAGCGGGTCCGGTAGATATCCTCCGCCACGCTGCGCGGCAGTTGCCGGATCGCCCCGGCATAGCCCCCGGCGCGCGCCACCGCCTCAGTGATCCCGAAGCGCGTCGGCCCGCCCCGGTCGGCGGGATGGTCGACATAGCCCCCTTCGCGCGCGACCACGCCTGCAATCAGCCCATCGATATCCGTCATGCCCGTCTCCCCCGGGCAGCAACGAACCATATCGGTTCGCTGTAGGACAGCGATTTCGGCGAGAGGCCGCTATTTTGTTGGAAACGCCCTCAGCGCGCCGGCAGCACCGTCTGCGCCAGCGCCAGCGTGCCGAGCGGCCCCGCCTGGTCGCCCAGTTGCGCATGAACGATCCGGTTCGCGACCTGCGCGGCATCGACGAAGGGCAGATATCCGGCCAGCTTCGCCACCACGCGCTGCTGCACCATCGGCAACAGATGCTGCTGCCCCATGCCGACGCCGCCGCCGACCACGATCCGCCCGCACGCCAGCGTCAGGAACAACCCGACAAAGCTTTCCGCCAGCGCATCCGCGACAAAGGTCCATGCGGGGTCGTGCGCGTCCAGCTCCTGCGCCGGCCGCCCGGCGCGCGCCGCGATCGCCGGACCGGATACCAGCCCCTCCAGGCAATCGCCATGAAACGGGCAAACCCCGGTAAAGCCGTCGCCCGGCATGCGCCGCACGCGGACATGCCCTGCCTCGGGATGCATCCGCCCCGACACCGGATGGCCGCCCGACACGATGCCCATGCCGACGCCGGTGCCGACGGTGACATAGACATGATCGCCCAGCCCCTTGGCCGCGCCCCAGAATCCTTCCGCCAGCGCCGCGCCGGTCACGTCGGTATGGATCGCGATCCGCTCGCCAAAGCCTTCCGCCAGCGCGCCGCGCACATCCGCTCCGGCCCAGCCGGGCTTGGGCGTCGCCAGCATCCGCCCGTAATCGGCGCCATGCGCGTCCAGCGCGATCGGCCCGAAACTGCCGATGCCCAGCGCTTCGGGCGCATAGGCGTCACGCCATTCGGCCAGCTTGGCGGCCAGCACCCCCAGCGTGGTGGCCGGATCGGTGGTGGGGAACCGTTCGGACACCAGGATCTCGCGTCCCCGGCCGATCAGCACGATCGACTTGGTGCCACCCAGCTCGACGCCGGCGACGATGCGATCGGCAGCTTCGGTCATTATTTTCTCCCAACCCCCATGATGTAATCGATTGTTGCGGTGCGCGGTACGACGGAGCGGGTCAAGGGGCTGTACGCCCCGCGCCGATCGCATCGATCCAGTCCGGCAGTTCGGCCAGCCTCGTCAGTTCGCGGAACCGCGGATGGTCGCTCGGCGCGCGGCCCTGTTCGTGCACCCAGGCCCCCGGCTGCGGCACGAACGCCGCCCAGGCGCCCGCCTCCAGCGCGGGCAGCACGTCCGATCGCATCGAATCGCCCGCCATCACCGCGCAGGCCGGATCGATACCGTGGCGTGCGAACAGCCGACGGAACGTGTCCGGCGTCTTGTCGCTGACGATCTCGATCCCCGCGAAACGGTCGCCCAGTCCCGAGGCCGCCAGCTTGGCCTCCTGGTGCAGCAGGTCGCCCTTGGTCACCAAGATCAGCCGCCCCCGCTCCGCCAGCCGGTCCAGCGTGTCTTCGATCCCGTCCAGCAGTTCGACCGGATGCGCCAGCAGCCGCCGACCCGCCGCCAGTATCTCGCCGATCGCCCGGACCGGCAGGCGGTCGCCCGCCAGTTCGATCGCGGTTTCCACCATCGACAGGGTAAATCCCTTCGCGCCGTAGCCATAGACGGACAGGTTGCGCATCTCGCACGCGTCCATCGCGGCCCGCGTCACCTGCGCATCGGCAAAGGGCTTGAGCAGCGCGAGCAGCGCCGCCTGCGCTTCCTCGAAGTGGCGCATATTGTGCCACAACGTGTCGTCGGCATCCAGGCAGATGAGATCGATTGGCATGGCGCGGCCGTTAGATCAGAACGGCACGCCGGTCCATCGCAGGTCCGGTGGCGATCACGGCTTCACCGTGACCATCACCACGCCGTGCGCCGGCACCTTGGCGGCGAAGCGCCCCGTCTTGCGGCCCAGCGAACGATGCGCCCACAGGTCGCGCACCTCGGCCCGCACCGCCTTGGTCAACCCGATCTCCGGCCAGTCGACCGCCATGTCCGCTGCCTGTTCCGAACGATTGAACAGGATCACCGCGCGGCTGCCATCCGCCAGCGGGCGTGCCCACACCTCCAGGTCGCCGTCGTCGCGCACCCGCCGGCCCTGTTGCCCCAACGCATCCTGATCCACCGCGATCACCTCCCGGTTGAGCAGGATCGCACGCGTGTCCGCGCTCATCCCCACGATATCGTTCCCCGCGATCAGCGGCGCCGCCATCATCGCCCACAGGCTGAAATGCGCCCGATACTCCGTGTCGCTCATCCCGCCATTGCCGACCTCCAGCATGTCGGGATCGTTCCAGTTACCGGGGCCGGCATGCGGGTAGAGCGGCTCGTTCAGGTCGATGATGTCGAGCAGGCCGATCGACCATTTCTCCCGGCCCTTCCAGGCATCACGGATATCGGCGGACGTCCGCCAAAGATTGCCGATCTTCTTGCCCCATTCCCAGGGGCGGTTGTTGCCCCATTCGCAGATCGCCAGCACCACCGGCCGGCCGGTCGCCTTCAACGCGTCCGACATCAGCGCATAGGCTTCCTCGGCATTGCGCGTGCCGGTCGAGCACCAGTCATATTTCAGGTAATCGACACCCCAGCGGGCATAGGTCAGCGCGTCCTGATATTCATGGCCCTGGCTGCCCGGCTTGCCGCCGCAGGTCTTGGCGCCCGCGTCCGAATAGATGCCGAACTTCAAACCCTTGGAATGAACATAATCGGCCAGCGCCTTCAGACCGGAGGGAAATTTCTCCGCGTTGGCGGTGATGAAGCCGTTCGCGTCGCGCTCGCCGTGCCAGCAATCGTCGATGACGATGTAGCGATAGCCCGCCTCCGCCATGCCATTGCTCGCGATCGCGTCCGCCATCGCCCGCACCGTCGCCTCGTCGATACGGCACCCGAACTTGTTCCAGCTATTCCACCCCATCGGCGGCGTCAGCGTCAACCCGTTCGCCTTGCGATTGGGGTCGAGCGACGGCCGCAGCGTATTGGGATCGAGGAACTGGTCCTGTGCCGCGGCCGCACCACCGGTCATCAGCAACAGGGCCGCCATCGCATTCTTAAAGCAATTTGCCATTATTATCCCCTCCGCTGCGTGGTTTAGGCAGAGCAGCGGCGGGACACAAGGGCGGCAAAGTAGCCCGGCCGCATCATCCGTCAGGACGCTGCGGCCGGATCTGTTGCCTTGGATCGAATTCGATCAAACTTGGTCGCCCCCACCTTGCGCTGCTTTCAGCGTCTTTTCCCTCTCCCGCCGGGAGCGGCGCAGCCGCGAAAGGGTGAGGGTAAACGAAGGCGATCGAATTCCACTCTATAGGAAGGGGCGTCCACCGGTCACCGCGATGGTGGCCCCGGTGATGTAGCTCGCTTCGTCGGTCGCCAGCATCACATAGGGCGGCGCCAGCTCGGCGGGCTGCGCCGCGCGGCCCAGCGGCGTGTTCTCGCCGAATGTCTTCACCGCCTCGGGTGGCATGGTGGAGGGGATCAGCGGCGTCCACACCGGCCCCGGCGCGACCGCGTTCACCCGGATCTTCCGCTCGGCCAGCATCTGCGCCAGGCCGGCAGTGAAATTGTGGATCGCGCCCTTGGTGGTGGCATAGGCGAGCAGTTGCTGGCTCGGCTGGTCGGCGTTGATCGAGGTCGTGTTGATGATCGACGCGCCCTCGCCCATGTGCGCGACCGCCGCCTTGGACAGGTAGAACATCGCATGGATGTTGGTGGCAAAGGTCTGCTGCCATTCCTCGTCGGGAATGTCCTCGATCGCCTGAAAGCTGCGCTGGTGCGCGGCGTTGTTGACCAGGATGTCGACCCGGCCGAACGCCTCCACCGCCTTGTCGATCACCGCGCGCGCCTGTGCCGGATCGCTGATGTCGCCGGGTACCAGCACCGCCTGCCGACCGGCTTCCTCGACCAGCCGCTTCGTCTCGGCCGCATCGTCATCCTCGTTCAGGTACGAGATCAGCACGTCGGCCCCTTCGCGCGCATAGGCGATGGCGACCGCGCGACCGATGCCACTGTCGCCGCCGGTGATCACCGCCTTCTTGCCCTCCAGACGACCGCTGCCCTTGTAGCTGGTCTCGCCATGGTCGGGGCGCGGGTCCATCGCATCGGTACGGCCGGGGATCGACTGCTGCTGTTCGGGATAAGGCGGCTGGGGACGGTCGGTCATGGGCAAGCTCCTATATCTGCTCCCCTCCCCAATGGGTTGCGGCGCTCGACGTTCCCGCTCGCGAACCTGGGTTAACGACTTTTCCCCGGCCCGATGCCGTCATTCGAGACTTGCGCGGCCAAGCAATGAAATTACAACGGTCGCAAAGAGGCCCAACAGCCCACCGAAGCGAAGGAGAGTATCATGCGCGTGATCGACCATGTGATCGCCGGTGCCGGCAGCGGCACCGCGGCGACCCGCCACGGCGAGGTGTTCGACCCCAATAGCGGCCAGGTCCAGGCCCGCGTGCCGCTGGGCACTGCCGCCGATCTCGACCGCGCCGTCGCCGCCGCTCTTGCCGCGCAGCCCGGCTGGGCGGCCACCAATCCGCAGCGCCGCGCACGCGTGATGTTCCGCTTCAAGGAGCTGGTCGAGCGCGAGATGGAAGCGCTGGCCCACCTCCTCTCCGCCGAACATGGCAAGGTCATCGCCGATTCGAAGGGCGACATCCAGCGCGGGCTGGAGGTGATCGAATTCGCCTGCGGCATCCCGCACGTCCTGAAGGGCGAATATACCCAGGGCGCCGGCCCCGGCATCGATGTCTATTCCATGCGCCAGCCACTGGGCATCGGTGCCGGCATCACCCCGTTCAATTTCCCCGGCATGATTCCGATGTGGATGTTCGGCGTCGCCATCGCGTGCGGCAATGCCTTCATCCTGAAGCCGTCGGAGCGCGACCCGTCCGTCCCCGTCCGCCTCGCCGAACTGATGCTGGAGGCCGGCGCGCCCGAGGGCATCCTGCAGGTCGTCCACGGCGACAAGGAAATGGTCGACGCGATCCTCGACCACCCCGCCATCTCCGCCGTCAGCTTCGTCGGCTCCTCCGACATCGCGCACTATGTCTATCGCCGCGGTGTCGAGGCGGGCAAGCGCGTGCAGGCAATGGGCGGCGCCAAGAATCACGGCATCGTCATGCCCGATGCCGATCTCGATCAGGTCGTCGCCGATCTGGCGGGCGCCGCCTTCGGCTCGGCGGGCGAACGCTGCATGGCGCTTCCCGTCGTCGTACCCGTCGGCGAGCGCACCGCGGACGCGCTGCGCGAGAAGCTGATCCCGGCGATCGGGGCGCTTCGGGTGGGCGTTTCTACGGATGCGGACGCGCATTACGGCCCCGTCGTCAACGCGGCGCACAAGGCGCGCGTCGAGGGCTGGATCGCCAGGGGCGTGGAGGAGGGCGCAGAGCTGGTCGTCGATGGCCGCGGCTTCTCGCTCCAGGGCCATGAACAGGGCTTCTTCATCGGCCCCTCGCTGTTCGACCATGTCACGCCCGCGATGGACAGCTACCGCGAGGAGATCTTCGGTCCTGTCCTCCAGATCGTCCGCGCGCCCGACTTCGAAACCGCGCTCCGCCTGCCGAGCGAACATCAGTATGGCAACGGCGTCGCCATCTTCACCCGCAACGGCCATGCCGCGCGCGAATTCGCGGCGCGGGTCAATGTCGGCATGGTCGGCATCAACGTGCCGATCCCGGTGCCGGTCGCCTATCACAGCTTCGGCGGCTGGAAGCGCTCCGCCTTTGGCGACGTCAACCAGCACGGGATGGAAGGCGTCCGCTTCTGGACCAAGGTGAAGACGGTGACGCAGCGCTGGCCCGACGGCTCCGCGCTCCCCACCGGCAGCGAGGATGGCGGGCCGTCGCGCGTGCAGGACGCGTTCGTCATCCCCACAATGGGATGACGCCGATCCCTCCAGCGCCCACCCCCCGGTAACCATCCGATCGCCCGAACAGGACCGCCATGACCGACCAGTTCCAGTTGACCGACGAGCAGCGCGAGATCCAGGAGCTCGCCCGCCGCTTCACCGCCGACCGCATCACCCCCTTTGCCGCCGAATGGGATGAAAAGCACATCTTCCCGCGCGACACGATCAAGGCGGCCGCCGAGCTGGGCTTCGCCGCCATCTACGTATCGGAAGAGTCGGGCGGCATCGCGCTCGGCCGGCTGGAGGCGGCGCTGATCATGGAGGCGATGGCCTATGGCTGCCCCTCTACCTCGGCCTTTATCTCGATCCACAACATGGCCTCCTGGATGATCGACCGCTACGGCGACCCCGATCTGAAGGCGCGCTACCTGCCCGATCTGGTCACCATGGACCGGCTGGCCAGCTATTGCCTGACCGAGCCCGGATCGGGTTCGGACGCGGCCGCGCTCAAGACGCGCGCGGTGCGCGACGGCGACGAGTATATCGTCACCGGCTCCAAGCAGTTCATCTCCGGCGGCGGCGAGAACGAGGTCTATGTCACCATGGTCCGCACCGGTGAGGAAGGCCCCAAGGGCATTTCCTGCCTGGTGATCGACAAGGACATGCCCGGCGTCTCGTTCGGCGCGAACGAACGCAAGCTCGGCTGGCATTCGCAGCCTACGCGCCAGGTGACGTTCGATCAGGTTCGCGTGCCCGTCGCCAACCGCGTCGGCGCGGAGGGCGAAGGCTTTCGCATCGCGATGACGGGCCTCGACGGCGGCCGCCTCAACATCGGCGCCTGTTCGCTGGGCGGTGCGCAGCGCTGCCTGGACGAAGCGATCGGCTATGTGAAGGATCGCAAGCAGTTCAACAAGGCCATCGCCGATTTCCAGGCGACGCAGTTCACGCTGGCCGACATGGCGACCGAATTGGAGGCGTCGCGCGCGCTGCTCTACCTCGCCGCCGCGAAGGTCACCGCCGACGCGCCCGACAAGACGCGCTTCGCCGCCATGGCCAAGCGCCTGGCGACCGACACCGGCTCCGCGGTCGTCGACCGCGCGCTGCAACTGCATGGCGGCTACGGCTATCTGATGGATTATCCGATCGAGCGCTTCTGGCGCGACCTGCGCGTCCATTCGATCCTGGAGGGCACGAACCAGGTCATGCGCATGATCGTCGGGCGGGACCTGTTGCGATAGAACGTCCAATGCCCTCTCCCCCACGGGGAGAGGGAGGGGACCCGCGGCTGTAGCCGTGGGGAGGGTGAGGGGCTGCCACGAAGCGCAGCACTGTTGGTCTGCCCCTCACCCTCCCACCGCTATGCGGCGGGCCCCTCCCTCTCCCCGTGGGGAGAGGGCAAATCGCACCAAAACATGTCTACACGAAAAAGGCCGCGGCTCCCTCCGGAACCGCGGCCTTTCTCACATCAAAGCCGAACCACTTACGCCCCCAAGGGACTCGGCGAACCGAACGGCCCGCTCGGCCGCCGCGTCTTCGGGATCGACGTCCCTGCCTTGGCGATCGTCACCTTCTTCGTCGAAGGATCGGGACGATCCAGATCGTCACCCGCGATCAGCGTCTTGATCTCGTCGCCCGACAACGTCTCATATTCGAGCAGCGCCCCCGCCAACAGGTGAAGCTGGTCGACATGGTCGGTCAGAACCTGCTTGGCCTTGGCCAGACCGCCCTCGACGATCGCGCGAATCTCGTCATCGATCAGCTGCTGCGTCTGGTTCGACATCCGTACCGGCTGCGACGACGAATATCCCAGGAAGGATTCGCCCTCGGGCTGCGAATATTCGACCGGGCCGACCTTGTCCGACATGCCCCATTTGGTGACCATGTCGCGCGCCAGACCGGTGGCATACTGGATGTCGCCAGACGCGCCGGAGGATACCTTGTCATAGCCGAAGATGATCTCTTCGGCGACACGGCCGCCCATCGACACCGCCAGGTTCGCGTACATCTTGTCGCGGTGATAGCTGTACGAGTCGCGTTCCGGCAGGCGCATCACCATGCCCAGCGCGCGGCCGCGCGGGATGATCGTCGCCTTGTGGATCGGGTCGGAGGCAGGCTCGTGCAGCGCCACGATCGCGTGACCGGCCTCGTGATAGGCGGTCATCCGCTTCTCGTCGTCGGTCATCACCATCGAACGCCGCTCGGCGCCCATCATCACCTTGTCCTTGGCTTCCTCGAACTCGGCCATGGCGACAAGCCGCTTGGACTTGCGCGCCGCCATCAGCGCCGCCTCGTTGACGAGGTTGGCGAGATCGGCGCCCGAGAAGCCCGGCGTGCCGCGTGCGATCGTGCGGGCATCGACGTCGGGGGCCAGCGGCACCTTCTTCATGTGCACTTCGAGGATCTTGACGCGACCATCGATATCCGGGCGCGGCACCACGACCTGACGGTCGAAACGACCGGGACGCAGCAGCGCGGGGTCCAGCACGTCGGGACGGTTGGTCGCCGCGATGATGATGATGCCCTCGTTCGCCTCGAAGCCGTCCATCTCGACCAGCAGCTGGTTCAGCGTCTGCTCGCGCTCGTCATTGCCGTTGCCGAGACCGGCACCACGATGACGGCCGACCGCATCGATTTCGTCGATGAAGACGATGCACGGCGCGGACTTCTTGGCCTGCTCGAACATGTCGCGGACGCGGCTCGCGCCGACGCCGACGAACATCTCCACGAAGTCCGAACCCGAGATGGTGAAGAACGGCACGCCCGCCTCACCCGCAATGGCGCGGGCAAGCAGCGTCTTGCCGGTACCCGGCGAGCCGACCAGCAGCGCCCCCTTCGGGATCTTGCCGCCGAGGCGTGCGAACTTCGACGGGTCCTTCAGGAACTCGACGATCTCCTGCAATTCCTCGCGCGCCTCGTCGATGCCGGCGACGTCGTCGAAGGTGACCTTGCCTTCCTTCTGCGTCAGCATGCGCGCACGGCTCTTGCCGAAGCCCATCGCACCACTGGCGCCGCCGCCCTTCTGCATCTGGCGCAGCACGAAAAAGGCGATGCCCAGGAAAAGCAGGAACGGCAGCGCGTTGTAGATCATCAGCATCCACACCGAGGGACCCTCATCCACCTTGGCGGTGAAGGTCACGCCCTTTTCGCGCAGGCGCGGGATGAGTTGCGAGTCCTGCACCGGCGTCGTGCGGAACGCCTCGCCGGACGACAACGTGCCGGTGATCGATTCGCGCGAGATCACGGCGTCCTTCACCGTGCCCTCGTCCACCTTGTCCAGGAAGGTCGAATATTCGATCTGGTTGCCACGCGCGGTCGCGGTCCGGCCGTCGAACATCGTCACGAACAGGGCCAGGGCCAGCAGAATGCCCACCCAGACCAGCAGGCTTTTCATCCAGGGATTGCCCCCACCATCATTGCCGGGGCCAGGCTGCTTGTCGTGGTCGCTCATCGGTGCGTGATACCTTTCCGACTGCCAAGATAGGCGCGGCCCGGTTAATGGCAATGGAACAACCCCGATCAATGTGATCGCCGGGCGCATAAGGGCGTCGAACGGCCCGAAATGCCGCCGGTTTCGCCCTGGTCAGCCGGTCCGCCGCGGCGGCGCCGGGCGGAATCGCCACATGTCCCCCCGCGCGCTGCCGATCACGCCCGCCTGCGTCGCCCGCCGCCCCTCGGCCAGACCGTCGAGCAACGCCTCGATCTGCGCCGATTCGCTCCATGGCGGCGTCGTGATGCCCGCCGCCTCGCGCACCGTGCCGATCGCCCGCCGCACCAGCCGCCGCGTCACCTCACGCGGCAGTCCCGCCGCCAGCAGCCGCACATTGTCCCCATCCACCTGCGCCCGCTCGCCCCAGAACCATTCGACCGTCGCGCGGATGTCGCCGTCCGCCTCCGCCAGCAACGCCGCGGCGCGCGCCAGATGCGGCGGGTCAAGCCACTCGTTGCGGTCCAGCAACTGGCGAAAGCGGGTCCGGTCGTGTCGCGGATCGGCATTGGCGGGATCGTCCACGAACGGCGCCTCGGCCCGGCGGACGATCGCGCGCAGCTCGGCACGCCGCCATTCCAGCAGGGGCCGCACCACCGCGATCCCGGCGATCACCGTCCGCGCGCGCACCCCGGACAGGCCCGACAGCCCCGATCCCCGCGCCGCGCGCATCAGAAACGTCTCCGCCTGATCGTCGACATGATGCGCGGTCGCGATCGCCTCGGCCCCGATCACCCGCGCATGCTCGGCAAGGAGCGCATAGCGCGCGGTGCGGGCCCGTGCCTGGATGCTGGAGCCGGTAATCGGCTCGGGCGGGACCAGCGTGGCGTGGGGCACGCCCAGCGTTTCGCACAGCCTGGCCACCATCGCCGCCTCCGCCGCCGCTTCGGGTCGCAGGCGATGATCCACCGTCGCCGCCCTGATCCGCCCCGGCATTGCCGCCGCCGCCAGCAGCAGCATCGCCATGCTGTCCGGACCACCGGATACCGCCAGCAGCACGGTGGCCGGCTGGTGATTCAGCGCGGCGGTCAGGTCGGCTGCAAAGCGCGCTTCCTGCGCAGCGGCCGTGGCATCGGGGGACATGGATCGACTCGGGGATCTACTGGAGGAGAAACGCAAAACGGGTGCGCCCCGTGGCGCACCCGCTTTCGTTTCGCAAGTCCGTGTCGCCGGGCATCAGTAGCGGGGCGGCACGCCCTGCTTGCTCATGCGGCGGCGGTCATAGGCCTTCTTTGCCGCATATCCGCCACCCAGCACCAGACCCAGCGGACCCAGCCGGCGCATGCCCCCGGCGACCATCGCGCCCAGTGCCGCACCCTTCAGTCCGCCCGAGCCGTCACGCCGGCTCATCTCGCGCCCGACCAGCGCACCAACAATCTTACCGATCATGCCACTTCTCCAAAAACCTTGTCCTTCAGTTCACCGGCACCGCGCAGCACGGCCCAGCCGACCGCGTAGGTGATGGCGATGGGCACCACGACCTTCAGCACATTGGCGGTGATCGCGCCGATCAGCGCCCCGTCCGCGGCGCTGTCGTCGCCGCTCATGCTGTCGATCGCTCCGCCGACCAGCGCGCCTATCGTTGTTGCACCCATGTAAACGATCTCCTTTGTGCAAAGATGTTCGGGCCGGCGGATGGTTCCCGCGCCTATCGCCCGATCATCGCCTCGGGACGGACGACGCGGTCGAAGGTCGCCTCGTCGACCAGCCTCAGTTCGAGTCCCGCCTGCTTCAGCGTCTGGCCCTGCTGGTGCGCATGCTTGGCGATCTTGGCGGCATTGTCGTACCCGATCTCGGGCGCCAGCGCGGTGACCAGCATCAGCGAACGATCGACCAGTTCGCCGATCCGCTCGCGATTGGCGGTCATCCCATCCACCGTCCGCTCGGCAAAGCTTTCCATCGCCACGCTGAGCAGCGTGATCGAGCGCAGCACAGCCGCCCCGATCAGCGGCTTGAAGACGTTCAGCTCCATATGCCCCTGCAACCCACCGATTGTGACGGCGGTGTTGTTGCCCATCACCTGCGCGGCGACCATCGTCATCATCTCGGCCTGGGTCGGGTTGACCTTGCCCGGCATGATCGAGCTGCCGGGCTCGTTGGCCGGCAATTCCAGTTCGCCGAGACCAGAGCGCGGCCCCGACCCCAGCAGCCGGATATCGTTGGCGATCTTGGTCAGCGCCACCGCCAGCACGTTCAGCGTGCCGTGCAGGTCGACCAGCCCGTCATTCGATGCCAGCGCCTCGAACTTGTTGGGCGCGGTGACGAACGGCAGGCCGGTCAGTCCGGCGATCTCCGCGGCCACCGCCTCGGCGAACCCGGCCGGCGCGTTCAGCCCGGTGCCGACCGCGGTGCCCCCTTGCGCCAGCGGCATGATGTTGCGCTCCAGCGTGCCGGCGATCCGGTCGCGCGCATTGGCGAGTTGCTGGATATAACCGGAAAATTCCTGGCCCAGCGTCAGCGGCGTCGCATCCTGCAAATGGGTACGCCCGATCTTGACCAGATCGCCCCATTCCGCCGCCTTGGCCGCCAGCGCGTCGTGCAGCCGGTCGAGCGCCGGATAAAGCTGCCCCGCCACCGCCAGCGCGGCGGCGACATGCAGGGCGGTCGGAAAGGTATCGTTGGAGGATTGGCCGCGATTCACATCGTCATTGGGATGCACCGGGCTCTTGCCGCCGCGCGTGCCGCTCAGCACTTCGTTGGCGCGGCCCGCGATCACCTCGTTGGCGTTCATGTTGGACTGGGTGCCGGACCCCGTCTGCCAGATGACGAGCGGAAACTGGTCGTCCAGCCTGCCCGCCACCACCTCGGCCGCCGCCGACTCGATCGCGTCGGCCTTTGCCGCGTCCAGGCCATGCCTGCGGTTCACCCGCGCCGCCGCCTGCTTCACGATGGCGAGCGCCCGGACGATCTCCACCGGCATCCGCTCACGCGGGCCGAAGGGGAAATTTTCCAGGCTGCGTTCGGTCTGCGCGCCCCAATAGGCGTCGGCGGGAACGTCGATCGGGCCGATCGAATCGGTTTCGGTGCGGGTGTGGCTCATGCCCGAAGGGACGCCCACCACCAAAAAGGGTTCCCTGAGCCTCAAAGCCTTCTCCCCTCGGGGAGAAGGAGGGGACCCGCGGCGAAGCCGTGGGGAGGATGAGGGGCCGACCAGCAGTGCTACGCTGATTGCCCCTCATCCTCCCGTGGGGAAGAAGGGTAAGACCCTATTTCTTCCGCTTGAAGTCCACCGCGACGACGTTGCTGCCATCCTCGACCGGCGTGGCGACGGGGCCGTCATTTTCCGCCTCGTCATGCGGCTCGGGACCATCGTTCGGCCCTTCGGTCGCCTGGAAGCGCAGCTCGAAATTCACCGCCGGATCGTGGAAGCCGGTGATCGCCGAATAGGGAATGTTCAGCTTCGACGGCACCTGGTTGAAGCTCAGCCCCACCGAGAAGCGCGAGTCGTCGACCAGCAGGTCCCAGTAGCGATTCTGCAGCACGATCGTCATCTCGTCCGGGAACCGGTCGATCAGCCGCTGGGGGATATCCACCCCCGGCGCCTGCGTCTTGAAGGTGATGTAGAAATGGTGGTCGCCGGGCAATCCGCCGGCCGCCGCCACGGACCCGAGCACGCGGCCCACCACGGCGCGCAGCGCCTCCTGCACGATTTCATCGTACGGAATCAGGCTGTCTGGCAATCCATCGGTCATGCCCCTTGGACTAGCGGGGTTTGGTGGCGGGTCAAGATTGCTTGGGCCCAAGATTGCATGGAACGCGCCGTAGGGTATGGGGCAGGCATGCGCACCGCCACCGTCCACCGCGCCACCGCGGAAACCGCCATCGACGTGACCGTCAACCTCGACGGGACCGGCCGCTATGCCAACGAAACCGGCATCGGCTTTCTCGATCACATGCTCGACCAGCTTGCCCGCCATTCGCTGATCGACCTGGAGGTGAAGGTCGCGGGCGACCTGCATATCGATGGCCACCACACCACCGAGGATGCCGGGCTGGCGATCGGACAGGCCTTCGCCAAGGCGCTGGGCGACAAGCGCGGCATCCGCCGCTACGGCGAGGCCTTGTCGCCGATGGACGAGACGCTGACCCGCATCGCGCTCGACATTTCCGGGCGGCCCTGGCTGGTCTGGAACGCGACATTCACCGTTCAGTCGCTCGGCACGCTGCAGACCGAGATGATCGAGCATTTCTTCCACAGCTTCGCGCAGGAGGCGGGCATCACCCTCCACGTCGATCTGCTGCATGGTCACAACAACCACCACATCGCCGAAAGCCTGTTCAAGGGCCTGGCGCGGGCGCTGCGCATGGCGGTGGAGATCGACCCGCGCAAGGCGGACGCCGTCCCCTCGACCAAGGGCGTGCTGTGACGCTGGCGCTGATCGATATCGAATCGGGCAACCTGCATTCGGTGGAAAACGCGCTGCGTGCCGCCGGCGCGACCGATATCGTCATCACCGCCGACCCGGATGTGGTGGCAAGGGCGGACCGCATCGTCCTGCCCGGCGTCGGCGCGTTCGGGGCATGTGCGGCCAATCTGCGCCGGGTCGACGGGTTGGAGGAAGCCCTGCGCACCGCCGCGCTGGACCGCGCCCGCCCGTTCCTCGGCGTCTGCGTCGGCATGCAGTTGCTGGCCGACGCCGGCGAGGAGATGGGCACGCATCGTGGGCTCGGCTGGGTTCCCGGCCGCGTCCGGCGGCTGGAGCCTGGCACGATGGCGGCCAAGGTGCCGCACATGGGCTGGAACGACGTGGTGCCGACCACCGGCCACCCGCTCATCGTGCCCGGCGAGGCCTATTTCCTCCACAGCTATGCCTTTGAGGGCGAGCATGTCCTCGCCACCACCGACCATGCCGGCCCGGTCACCGCGGCGATCGGCCGCGACACGGTGATCGGCGTGCAGTTTCACCCCGAGAAGAGCCAGCGCTACGGCATCGATCTTCTTTCCCGTTTCCTGGAGTGGCAACCGTGAGCCTGATCGTCTTTCCCGCCATCGATCTGAAGGGTGGCCAAGTCGTCCGCCTCGCCGAAGGCGATATGGACCGTGCCACCGTCTATGGCGACGATCCCGCGCACCAGGCTGAATTGTTCGCGGAAAGCGGCGCGCAGCATCTCCATGTCGTCGATCTCGACGGTGCCTTTGCCGGCAGGTCGGTGAACGGTGACGCGGTGCGCGGCATCGTGTCGCGCTTTCCGGGCCATGTGCAACTGGGCGGCGGCATCCGCACGCCCGAAAGCGTGGAGCAATGGTTCGATCTCGGCGTGTCGCGCGTCGTGATCGGTACCGCCGCGCTCGAAAACCCCGATTTCGTCCGCGACATGGCACGTGCCTTCCCCGGCGGCATCGTCGTCGCGGTCGATGCCAGGGACGGCATGGTCGCGACCAAGGGCTGGGCGGACGTCTCCACCGTCACCGCCACCGACCTTGCCCGCCGGTTCGAGGATGCCGGCGTCGCCGCTTTGCTCTTCACCGATGTCGGCCGCGACGGGCTGCTCAAGGGCTGCAATGTCGAGGCGACGGTCGATCTCGCGCGCAGCGTCGACATCCCCGTCATCGCCAGCGGCGGCGTCGCGGGGATCGGCGACATCCACATGCTCGCCGTCCATCACCGCGACGGAGTGGAAGGCGTGATCACCGGCCGCGCGCTTTATGACGGCCGGCTCGACCTCGCCGCGGCGATCAGCGTGGCGAACGCGGCATGACGGTTCGCGCACGCGTCATCCCCTGTCTCGACGTGGCGAACGGCCGCGTCGTCAAGGGCGTCAATTTCGTCGACCTGATCGATGCGGGCGACCCGGTCGAACAGGCACGCGCCTATGACGCCGCCGGTGCGGACGAACTCTGCTTCCTCGACATCACCGCCAGCCACGAGGCACGCGGCACCATCCTCGACGTGGTACGCCGCACCGCTGCGGTCTGCTTCATGCCGCTGACCGTGGGCGGGGGCGTCCGCTCCGCCGACGATGCCCGCGCGCTGCTGCTCGCAGGCGCGGACAAGGTCGCGGTCAATTCCGCCGCGGTCACCCGCCCCGAAATCGTCGCCGACATCGCCGAACGCTTCGGCAGCCAGTGCTGCGTCGCCTCGATCGACGCGCGGCGGACGGAGGACGGCTGGGAGGTGTTCACTCACGGCGGCCGGCGCGCGACCGGGATCGATGCGGTCCAACACGCGCTGCGCCTCGCCGATCTCGGCGCTGGCGAACTGCTCGTCACCTCGATGGACCGCGACGGCACCCGCGGCGGCTATGACCTCGACCTGATCCGCGCCATCGCCGACCGCACCAGCGTTCCGGTCGTCGCCTCGGGCGGGGTCGGCACGCTGGACGATCTGGTCGCTGGCGTCCGCGACGGCCACGCCTCGGCGGTCCTCGCCGCCTCGATCTTCCATTTCGGCGAGGCCACCGTCGCCGACGCCCATCGTGCGCTTTCCGCCGCTGGCGTACCGGTCCGGTCGCACTGAATGGGATCCACGGCGCAGGCTCCGGTCCACCCACCCAGAACGCACCCCGAACTCTCCGACCTCGCGCTCTTCGCCTGCGCCGTCGCCGCGATCTGGTTCGTCCGCCGCCGCCTGCGCGGACGCCGCCGGGATTGACCGCGCCCGCCGCAGCCGCCACCACGGCCGCCATGGACGCCTTCCACCGCCTCGAAGCCACCATCCGCGACCGGCGCACCGCCGACCCCGCCACCTCCTACGTCGCCAGCCTCTTCGCCAAGGGCCGCCCCAAGATCGCGCAGAAGCTGGGCGAGGAGGCGGTGGAAACGGTGATCGCCGCCATGGCACAGCCCGACAAGCTCGTCTCCGAAGCGGCCGACCTGATGTTCCACCTGTGCGTGCTGCTCGCCGACGCCGGCCTCGACCTGGACGATGTCCGCGCCGAACTCGACCGCCGCGAAGGATTGTCCGGCCATGCCGAAAAGGCCGCGCGTACCCAAGGAGCCTGACCGATGCCGATCGATGCCACCCAGCCCTATGACGACGGGAACATCTTTGCGAGGATCCTGCGAAACGAGATCCCGTCCAGCCGCGTGTACGAGGATGAATGGGCCGTCGCCTTTCACGACATCGCACCCGTCGCCCCGCAGCACATCCTGGTCATCCCGCGCGGCGCTTACGTCTCGTGGGACGATTTCACCGCCCGCGGTTCCGATGCGGAGATCGCCGGCTTCGTCCGTGCGGTCGGCCATGTCGCGCGCGAGGCCGGACTGGTGGCGCCCGGCTACCGCCTGCTGGCCAATATCGGCGGCGATGCCGGGCAAGAAGTGCCGCATCTTCACGTACATATCTTCGGCGGCCGGCCACTCGGGCCCATGCTGGCGCGATAGGGATTGCGCGCAATAAAATTGCAGCTAACCTACGATCCCATCCAAGACCACGGGCGCACACGGTGCCCGGCTCCCCGGGGGGATTTAAGTACATGATTTTTGGGCGCGTTAAGCCTTTGGACGCCATTTTGGCGACCGCCGAGAAGCGAGGCCTCGAACGCACGCTCGGCGCCTTCCAGCTCACCATGCTGGGCATCGGTGCAGTGATCGGCACCGGCATCTTCGTTCTGACGTCGGAGGCCGCGCAAAAGGCGGGCCCCGGCATGATGATCTCGTTCGTCATCGCCGGGTTCGTCTGCGCGGTGGCCGCGCTCTGCTATTCCGAACTCGCCTCGATGGTCCCGGTCGCCGGGTCCGCCTACACCTATACCTATGCCGTGATGGGCGAGCTGCTCGCCTGGATGGTCGGCTGGGCGCTGATCCTGGAATATGCGGTCGGCGCCTCGGCGGTGGCGGTCGGCTGGTCCGGTTATGTCGTCGGGCAGTTGCGCAACCTGCTGGGCATCGACATTCCGATGGAATGGGTGAACGGCCCGTCCGCAGGCGGCTATGTCAACCTGCCGGCGATGATCATCACCGTTCTCGTGACCTGGCTGCTGGTCGTCGGCACCACGGAGAGCGCACGCGTCAACGCGGTGCTGGTCGCGATCAAGGTGGCCGCCCTCACGCTGTTCATCGTGCTGTCCATCCCGATGATGAACGTCGAAAATTTCCAGCCCTTCATGCCCACCGGCATGGTCGGCGTGGCGGGGGCCGCGGCCTCGATCTTCTTTGCCTATGTCGGCTTCGACGCGGTCTCGACCGCGGCGGAGGAAACCAAGAACCCGCAGCGCAACGTGCCGATCGGCCTGATCGCATCGCTGCTCTTCTGCACCATCTTCTATATCCTGGTGTCGGCCGGCGCGATCGGATCGCCGCTGGGCGCGCAGCCGGTGCGCGATGCGGCCGGAACGCTGCTCGCCCCCGGTTCGTCCGAGATCGCCGCCCGCTGCCAGGCGCTGGTCGCGGGCGGTGCACTGGAGCCCCTGCCCTGCTCGCGCGAGGCGCTGGCCCATGTGCTGCGCACCTTCGGCTGGGTGAAGGTCGGCAACCTGATCGGCCTTGCCGCCACGCTGGCGCTTCCCTCGGTCGTGCTGATGATGATGTTCGGCCAGACCCGCGTGTTCTTCACCATGGCGCGTGACGGCCTGCTGCCCGACAAGCTCGCCTCGGTGCATCCGCGCTACAAGACGCCGCACGTCGTGACGGTCGTCACCGGCATCGCCGCCACCATCGCCGCCGCCTTCCTGCCGGTGGGCAAGCTGGCCGATTATTCCAATTCGGGCACGCTGTTCGCCTTCTTCATGGTGGCGATCTCGGTGCTGGTGCTGCGCAAGGTCGACCCGACCCGCCATCGCCCCTTCCGCACCCCCGCCATCTGGATCGTCGCCCCGCTCGCGATCGTCGGCTGTCTGTACCTGTATTTCTCGCTGCCGCTGATCGCGATCCTGGTGCTGCCGGTATGGGGGGCGCTGGGGCTGCTCATCTATTTCGGCTACAGCCGCCGCCGCAGCTATGTCGGCCGCGGGATCATCGACGTGGTGGACGACCCCGCGATGCAGCCGGAGATCGCCAAGCCGCTCGACTGACGGCTAGGCCGATCGACGCAAAAAAGGGGCCGGGGGAGCGATCCTCCGGCCCCTTTTTCGTGGGAACATCCCTGATCAGGTCACCATAACAAAAAGGGCCGGGGGATCGCTCCCCCGGCCCTTCGATCATGTCCCGATCGCCCCGCGGGCGTTACCGCGCGATACCGCCCGCCGCCAGCACCGCCAGCGTCACCAGCTCGCTGGCCGTGGAGGTCATCGGCGCGATCTGCACCGGCTTTTCCATGCCGATCAGCATCGGGCCGATCATGTCGTCGCCACCCAGTTCGCGCAGCAGCTTGGCCGAGATATTGGCCGATTGCAGCCCCGGCATGATGAGGACGTTCGCCGGCCCCGACAGCCGCGCGAAAGGAAAGTTCTTCATCTGCTTCGGGTTCAGCGCCACGTCCGGCGCCATCTCGCCCTCATATTCGAAGCTGACCTGTCGGCGGTCGAGCGCCGCCACGCCCGCCCGGACATTGTCGATCCATTGGCCATGCGGGTTGCCGAAGGTCGAGTAGCTGAGGAACGCCACCCGTGGCTCATGCCCCATGCGGCGCGCCACCGCCGCGGTGCGCTCGGCGATATCGGCCAGTTCCTCGCCCGACGGCCGCTCGTTCACCGTGGTGTCGGCGATGAACACGGTGTGGCTCTGCCCGACCAGCAGGTGGATGCCGAACGGCACCTTGCCGTCCACCGGATCGATCACCCGGCGCACGTCGCGGAAGGTCTTGGCATAGGTGCGGGTGACGCCGGTGATCATCGCATCGGCATGGCCGAGCTGGAGCAGCGTCGCGGCAAAGGTGTTGCGGTCCTGGTTGATCAGCCGCTCGGCATCGCGGCGCAGATAGCCGCGGCGCTGCAGCCGCTCGTACAGGAAGTCGACCATCTCCGGCACTAGGGTCGAGGTGCGGCTGTTATGCACCTCATATTCCTCGGGCTTTGACACGCCGAGCGCCGCCAGCCGGTCATGGACATCGTCGCGTCCGACCAGCACCGGGATACCATAGCCGCCTTCCTTGAACGCGATGGCGGCGCGCAGCACCACCTCTTCCTCGCCCTCGGCGAACAGCACGCGCTTGGGATGCGCCCGTGCGCCCTCATAGGCCATGGTCAGCACCGACGTCGTCGGGTTCAGGCGCGCGCGCAGCTTCTGGCGATACGCCGCCATGTCCAGGATCGGCCGCGTCGCCACGCCCGAATCCATTGCCGCCTTGGCGACGGCGGAGGGCACCAGTTCCATCAGCCGCGGATCGAACGGCGCCGGAATGATATATTCGGGGCCGAAGCTGTGCTGCGTGCCGTAAGCCAGCGCCACTTCCTCCGGCACGCGCTGGCGCGCCAGTTCCGCGATGGCATTGGCGGCGGCGATCTTCATCTCGTCGTTGATGCCCGTCGCGCGCACGTCCAGCGCGCCGCGGAAGATGAAGGGGAAGCCGATGACGTTGTTGACCTGGTTCGGATAATCCGACCGGCCGGTCGCCACGATCGCGTCGGGCCGGGCCGCTTTGGCCAGTTCGGGGCGGATTTCCGGCTCCGGATTGGCCATTGCAAAGATGATCGGCGACTTGGCCATGTCCTTGACCATCTCGGGCTTCAGCGCGCCCGCGGCCGACAGCCCCAGGAACACGTCCGCGCCGTGCAGCGCCTCGGTCAGGGTGCGGCGATCGGTGACCGCGGCATGCGCCGACTGCCACTGGTTGATGTCGTCGCGCCCCTGATAGATCACGCCCGTGCGGTCGCACATGATGACGTTGTTCTGGCGGACGCCCATCGCCTTCATCAATTCGGTGCAGGCGATCGCGGCGGCGCCCGCGCCGTTCACGACGACCTTCACGTCCTCCAGCTTCCGGTTGGTCAGCAGGCAGGCGTTGATCAGGCCGGCGGCGCAGATGATCGCGGTGCCGTGCTGGTCGTCGTGGAAGACCGGGATGTTCATCCGCTCGCGCAGCGTCTGCTCGATGATGAAGCATTCCGGCGCCTTGATGTCCTCAAGGTTGATGCCGCCAAAGCTCGGCTCCATCAGCTCGATCGCATCGATCAGGCGATCGACGTCTTCGGTCTTCAGCTCGATATCGATCGAGTCGACATCGGCGAAGCGCTTGAAGAGCACCGCCTTGCCCTCCATCACCGGCTTGGAGGCGAGCGCGCCCAGATTGCCGAGACCCAGGATCGCCGTGCCGTTGGAGATCACCGCGACCAGATTGCCCTTGGCGGTATAGTCATAGGCGGTGGCGGGATCGTCGGCGATCGCCTTAACCGGCACGGCCACGCCCGGCGAATAGGCCAGTGCCAGGTCGCGCTGCGTCGCCATCGGCTTGGATGCGATGATCTCGATCTTGCCCGGCCGCCCCTCGGAGTGGAACAGCAGTGCTTCGCGCTCGGAAAACTGGTCGGTGGGTTCTTCGGACATGGGCGACCTTCGTATGCGGATAACGGGACGCTACGGCTCTTGAAGCTTTCGCCCCCCGCTTTCAAGGCCGTTGCCCGCGCGCGGTGCAACCCCTAACCGGTGGCCATGTCCGCTCCCACCCCGATGATGGCCCAGTATCTCGCGCTCAAGGCGGAGGCCGAGGATTGCCTGCTCTTCTACCGCATGGGCGACTTTTTCGAACTTTTCTTTGAAGATGCGCGGGTTGCAAGCGGCGTGCTGGACATCGCCCTCACCAGCCGCGGCGAGCATGCGGGCGAGAAGATCCCGATGTGCGGCGTGCCCGTCCATGCCGCCACCGCCTATCTGCAACGCCTGATAAAGGCGGGGCACCGCGTCGCCATCGCCGAACAGACCGAAACTCCGGCCGAGGCCAAGGCGCGCGGCGGATCAAAGGCACTGGTCGCGCGCGGCATCGTTCGCGTCGTCACCGCCGGAACGTTGACCGAGGAGGCGCTGCTGGATGCCCGCACCGACAATTGGTGCGTCGCCATCGGTGAAGCGGGCGGCGAGGTCGCGCTGGCCGCCGCCGATGTCTCCACCGGCCGCTTCCTGGTGATCGACGCCAGCGCCGATGCGATCGGCGCCGAGCTTGCCCGCCTTGCGCCTGCCGAGACGATCGCCAGCGAGACGGGCGATTACACCCAGGCCGCCACCGGCCTGCGCCCCAGGGCGGATTTCGACAGCGCAGGCGGCGAGGCGCGGCTGAAGCGTCTGTTCGGCGTCGCCACGCTGGATGGCTTCGGCCAGTTCGGTCGTGCCGCGCTCGCCGCCGCCGGCGGGCTCGTCGCCTATCTCGACCACACCGCCAAGGGTGCCCTTCCCTTCCTCCGCCCGCCCGTACTGGTGCAGGCGGCGGGGACGATGGCGATCGACGCTGCCACGCGCGACAGCCTGGAGCTCACCTGCACCACCGGCGGCCAGCGCAAGGGCTCGCTGCTCGACACCGTGGATCGCACCGTGACCGGCGCCGGCGCCCGCGCGCTTGGCGGCGATATCGGTGCGCCGTTGATGGACCGTGCCGCGGTCGAGGCGCGGCTGGATCTGGTGCAATTCTTCCATGACGATCCGGCGCTGCGCGAAACCCTGCGCGGCGCCCTGCGCGCGCTACCCGATATCGGCCGCGCCCTCGGCCGCCTCGTCGCCCGTCGCGGCTCCCCACGCGACCTCGGCCAGCTTCGCGACGGTCTCGACGGCGCATGGCGGCTCGCCGACCGGCTGGGGGACGGCCCTGCCCTCCTCGAGCAGGTCGTGCCGCAGTTGCGCGGCCACGGCGCGCTGATCGACCTGCTCGCCCGCGCGCTCGTCCCCTCCCCCCCGATCGAGGCGTCGGACGGCGGCTATATCGCGGCGGGCTATGATGCGGCGCTCGACGATCTGCGCGACACCGGTGCCGGCGGCCGCCGCGCGATCGCCGCGCTGGAGGCGGAGTTCCGCACCCAGACCGGCATCACGACGCTCAAGATCCGCCATAACGGTGTGCTCGGCTATCATGTCGAGGTGCCGGCGCGCGCCGCCGACGCGCTGATGAAGCCCGACTCGGGCTTTACCCACCGCCAGACCCTGGCCGGTGTCGTCCGCTTCAACACCCCCGCGCTGCACGAGGTCGCCGCGAAAGTGTCGCAGGCCGGCGCCCATGCCCTCGCTGCCGAGGCCGCGCATCTGGAGGAACTGATCGCCCAGGCGCTCGCCGCGCGCGACCGGATCGCCGCCACCGCCGATGCGCTTGCCCGGCTGGACGTGGCGAGCGCACTGGCCGAGCGCGCAGCGGAGGGCGGCTGGGTCCGCCCCGAACTGGTCGATCATGCCTGTTTCGAGGTGACGGGCGGCCGCCATCCGGTGGTCGAGGCCGCGGTCGCACGCTCGGGCGAGCGTTTCGTCGCCAATGACTGCCAGTTGTCGGAAGGGTCGCGGCTCTGGCTGGTCACCGGGCCGAACATGGGCGGCAAATCCACCTTTCTGCGCCAGAATGCACTGATCGCGGTGCTGGCGCAGGCGGGCAGCTACGTTCCCGCCACCCGCGCGCGCATCGGGCTGGTCGATCGCCTGTTCAGCCGCGTCGGCGCGTCGGACAATCTCGCGCGCGGCCGCTCGACCTTCATGGTCGAGATGGTGGAAACCGCCGCGATCCTGGCGCAGGCGACGCCGCGCAGCCTGGTCATCCTGGACGAGGTCGGCCGCGGCACCTCCACCTATGACGGGCTCGCCATCGCCTGGGCGGTGGTGGAGGCGATCCACGAGGATAATCGCTGCCGCTGCCTGTTCGCGACGCATTACCATGAACTGACCCGGCTGGCGGAGCGCTGCGAAGCGCTCAGTCTCCATCATGTCCGCGCGCGCGAATGGAAGGGCGAACTGGTGCTGCTGCACGAGGTCGCGACCGGCCCCGCCGACCGCAGCTACGGCCTCGCCGTCGCCCGCCTCGCCGGCATGCCCCCCGCCACCATCGCCCGCGCCAAGTCCGTCCTCGCCCGGCTCGAGGCCGGCCGCGCCCGGACCGGCGGGCTCGCCGCCGGTCTGGACGACCTCCCTCTCTTCGCCGCCGTCGCCCAGGCCGAGGAAGAGCAATGCGACGCCATCCGCAGCGCGGTGGAGGCGATCGACGTCGACAGCCTGTCCCCGCGCGAGGCGCTCGACGCGCTCTACCGGCTGAAGGCGCTGGCACGGGACGGATAAGGAACCGCCCCCGACCATCTGCGTAGAGGGGCAAACCCTTCACCCAGAGGCACATTCCCCATGTCCGACACCCCCGTCTGGTTCATCACCGGCTGTTCCACCGGCTTTGGCCGTGCCCTGGCGGAACGCGTGCTCGCACGCGGATGGCGCGTCGTCGCCACCGCACGCGACCGCGCCCGCGTCGCCGATCTGTCGGGCGATGGCGACGCCCTGCTTGCCCTCGATCTCGATGTCACCGATGCCGGCCAGATCGCCGCCGCGGTGGGCGCGGCGAAAACGCGCTTCGGCCGCATCGACGTGCTGGTGAACAATGCCGGCTATGGCTACCAGGCCGCGATCGAGGAGGGCGTGGAGGAGGAGATCCGCGCCCAGTTCGACGCCAACGTCTTCGGCCTGTTCGCCCTCACCCGCGCCGTCCTTCCCCTGATGCGCCACGCCGGCCGCGGCCACATCCTCAACATCACCTCCGTCGCCGGCCTCGCCGGCTTCCCCGCCTCCGGCTACTACGCCGCCAGCAAACACGCGGTGGAGGGCTGGTCCGATTCGCTTGCCGCGGAGGTCGCGCCGCTCGGCCTCCACGTCACCTGCGTCGAGCCCGGCCCGTTCCGCACCGACTGGGCCGGCCGCTCGCTGCGCCAGACGCCGAACCGCATCGCTGCCTATGCCGAGACGGCTGGCGCCCGCATGAAAAGCACCAGCGACATCAGCGGTCAGCAGGCCGGCGACCCGGTCCGCGCCGCCGACGCGATGATCGCGCTCACCGAACGCGCCGACCCGCCCCGCCACCTCGTCCTCGGCCGCTGGGGCCACGACGCGGTCGTCCAGCGCCTGCGAGAGCGGCTGGCCGAGATCGAGTCGCTGCGTGACGAAGCACTGGCCACCGACTTCCCCGACGGCGGCTGACGCCCGGCACAACGCGGCTCAACTTGTTCGCGCCAAGCGGCTATGGCCTGATCCATGTCGAGCCGCTTCGAAACACTGTCCCACCGCCGCGCCATCGTCGATCGCCGGGCGCTGGCCGACCAGATTGCCGCGCTGGGGCCTCTGCACGGGGCCGAGGGGCGCAAGCGGATGACGCCGGTGCTGAAGGAGGCGCTGGAGACCGGGCGGGCGGAGGTGTCGCGGCGCCTGATCGCCTATCCGTCGCGCGGGCTGGAGGCGGCGGCGGGGCAGGCCTATCTGGTCGACCAGATCCTGCGCGTGCTGTTCGATGCGACGACGCAGGGTCTTTATCCGCTCCACAACCCCACCGCCGCCGAACGGCTGACCCTGATCGCGGTCGGCGGCTATGGCCGGGGCGAGATGGCGCCGCACTCGGATGTCGATATCGGCTTCCTCACCCCGTGGAAGCAGACCCCGCATGCCGAACAGGTCATCGAATCGATGCTCTATTCGCTCTGGGACCTGGGGCTGAAGGTCGGCCATTCCAGCCGCTCGGTGGACGAAATGATCCGCCAGGCGCGCAGCGACATCACCGTGCGCACCGCCCTGCTCGAATCACGGCTGATCTGCGGCGACGCGGGGCTGTACGAAGAGGCCGGCCGCCGCTTCAAGGCGGAGATCCAGAAGGACACCCACCGCCAGTTCATCGCCGACAAGCTGGCCGAGCGCGATGCGCGCCACCGCAAGATGGGCGACACGCGCTACGTGGTCGAACCCAATGTGAAGGAGGGCAAGGGCGGCCTGCGCGACCTCCATGCGCTGTTCTGGATCGGCAAATACGTCCATGACGTGCAGCGCGCGACCGATCTGGTCGATGCCGGGCTGTTCACGCGGCAGGAATATCGCCAGTTCCACCGTGCCGACAATTTCCTGTGGGCGGTGCGCTGCCACCTGCACGATATCACCGGCCGCGCCGAGGACCGGCTGACCTTCGACGTGCAGCGCCAGATCGCCGAGCGGATGCGCTATGCCGACCGCCCCGGCAAGCCGCGGGTCGAGCGCTTCATGCAATTCTACTTCCTGCAGGCCAAGACGGTGGGCGCGCTGACCGGCGTCTTCCTGGCGCATCTGGACGAGCGGTTCGCGGCGCGCGGCCACCGCTTCGGCCTTCCCACCATCCGCCGCCGCCCCCGCCGCCTGAACGGCTTCGTCCTCGACCGCGGCCGGCTCGCCCTGCCGCATGACGGCTTCTTCGCCGAGGACCCGGTGCGCCTGATCGAGGTCTTCCAGCTTGCCGACCGTTACGAACTGGAGGTGCATCCGCTGGCGATGCGCGCCGCCGCGCGCGACGCCAAGCTGGCCGACGAGATCCGCAACGATCCCCGCGCCAATGCGCTGTTCCTCGACGTGCTGACGTCCCCGCGCGATCCCGAACTGGTGCTGCGCTGGATGAACGAGGCGGGGGTGTTCGGCCGCTTCGTGCCCGATTTCGGCCGCGTCGTCGCGCAGATGCAGTTCGACATGTACCATCATTATACGGTGGACGAGCACACGATCCGCGCCATCGGCCTGTTGTCACGGATCGAGCGCGGCCGGCTGCGCGAGGATCATCCGCTCGCCAGCACGGTGGCCGAACAGATCCTGTCGCGCCGCGTGCTGTTCGTCGCGGTGCTGCTCCACGACATTGCCAAGGGGCGCGGCGGCGACCATTCGATCCTGGGTGCAGGGGTCGCCCAGCGGCTGTGCCCGCGCCTGGGGCTGAGCGCGGCGGAGACGGAGACGGTCGCCTGGCTGGTTCGCTGGCACCTGCTGATGTCCGCCACCGCGTTCAAGCGCGATCTGTCGGACTTCAAGACGATCCTCGACTTTTGCGAAACCGTGCAAAGTCCGGAGCGGCTGCGCCTGCTGCTCGTGCTGACCGTGGTCGACATCCGCGCCGTGGGCCCCGGCACCTGGAACAGCTGGAAGCGGCAATTGCTGTCCGACCTGTACGAGGCCGCCGAGGAGGTACTGCGCCTCGGTCACAAGCAGCGCGGGCGCGGCGAGCGCATCGCCGCCAAGCAGGCGCGGCTGGCCGAGGCGCTCGGCTGGACGCAGGAGGATTTCCACGGCCACGTCCGGCGCCTGCCCGAGGCCTATTGGATCGCCGAGCCCGACGACGTGCTGGCGATCAACGCGCGGCAGATGGCCAAGGCCGGCGACGCGCAGCTGTCGATCGAGGCCGCGGTCGACCCCGATCGCGGCGCGACCCTGGTGTCGATCTACGCCGCCGACCATCCCGGCCTGTTCTACCGCATCGCCGGCGCGATCCATGTCGCGGGCGGCAACGTCATCGATGCGCGCATCCATACGACGCGCGACGGCATGGCGATCGACAATTTCCTGGTGCAGGATCCGCTGGGCCGCCCCTTCGACGATCCGGGGCAACTGGCCCGCCTGAACCGCGCGATCGAGGATGCGCTGGCCAATCGCGGCAAGCTGGCCGACCGGCTGGTCGCCAAGCCCGCTCCCCGCCCCCGCGCCGAGGCGTTCGACCTGCAACCCAATGTCCTGATCGACAATCGCGCATCGAACCGCTTCACCGTGGTGGAGGTCCATGCCCGCGACCGGCCGGCGCTGCTCAACCGGCTGGCCCATGCGCTGTTCCAGTCCAAGGTCACGATCCATTCCGCGCACGTCGCCACCTATGGCGAGCGGGCGGTGGACGTATTCTACCTCACCGACCTGACCGGCGACCGCATCGTCGCACCCGCGCGACTCAAGACGCTGGAAAAACGCCTGCTGGGTGCCGCCACCGGTGAAACCATGGAACTGGCGGCGTAAACTCACGCCCTCTCCCCAGCGGAGGGGCATCAGGTAGACAGCGCCTTGTGCTGGTTAGTCCATGCCGGGGGCATGGACGACCTGATGCTGGAGGGGCCTCGCGGCGCGGCCGTGAGGAGAGTGAGGGGGCAGACCAACAGTGCTGCGCTGCTTGGCGCCCCCACACTCCTCCCCTCAGAGAGGGGAAGGTATTTCCGCCCTACTTACACTTGGCCGCCGAACGTCCAGCCTCGACCTGCCCCTTCATCGCCGCCGACAGCTTGGCGCCGTATACGTCCGACAGCTCGTCATAGACCTTACACGCATCCGCCGGCTTGTTCAGCTTGGTCAGCGCCTGCCCCAGATACAGCAGGCTGTCAGGCGCCCGCTCGCCATCGGGGAATTTCTTGTAATTCTCGTAAAAGGCCATGGAGGCGAGGCTGGGCTTGCCCGTATCCAGATAGGAGCGGCCGAGCAGGTTCTGCGCATAGCTGGCGCGCTTGCTCTTCGGATAGGTCGCGACGACCTTTTTCAACTGCGCCTCGGCCTCCGGATATTTCTTCGCGCTCCACAGGCGGTATCCGTAAAGATACTCGTCCTCCGCCGCATCACCGGTCGAGGGCTTCTCCACCCCCGCCACCGCAACGGGCGTCGCAGCCGCGGCCGGCTTGGCGCTCGCGCTGCCGCCGGGCGCGCGGACCGGCGGCGGCGACACCGCAGCGCCCTCCAGCGGCGCGCTTTCGCCCGCCGGCGCGATCGGTGCCGGTCCGCCCTCGACCAGCTTCAGGCGATTGTCCGTGGCGCGCTTGTACGCTTCGAACTGTTCCTGAAGCTGGCGGACGCGAAAGCCGTTCTGCTCGATCTGCCCGGTCAGCGACGCCAGCTGCTCTTCCAGCGAGGTCACGCGCGACGAAAGATCGGCGACCGCGCTGGTCGCGGGCACGCCGGCGGCCGTCTGCGGCGCCTGCGACGCGGTGATGTCGGGTTGCAGATACTGGCCCGCCCCGTTCGGGAACACCTTGCGCTGGACGGCGCGCATTTCGCTTTCCAGCTTGGTCACACGGCCCTCCACGCCTTGCGCGGATACCGCCGTGGGCAGGAACAGCGCGGCGGCAACGCCGGTCATCAACAGGTTACGCATCGATCACACCCCCCGGTGCAAGCAGGATTTTCATGAACATCGACCATAACTGCAACGCCCAAGCTGTCGCCAGCCTTAAAGCGGTTGCCGGCGCACGCTATTCCGGAATGGCCGCCGCATTCAGTGGCCTCGGCGGCGCCGGCTCGGCGGCGGGCGCCGGAGCCGCGGCCGGGATCGGCGTCCCGGCCAGCCGCGCGCCGACGGCGGCGGCGTCGACCCGCACATCCTTGATCGGGCGCGATCCGTCGCCCAGCGGCGGCGTCGCCTTGCCGTTCAGCATGATGGTCAGCTTGTCGGGGCGACCGACGTTGATCTTGGGCTCGCGCGCGGTGGTCGGCACGTCGAACCGTTCGCCCGCCTTCATCGTGCGCAGGAACAGCGTCTCGTTGTTGGCGTCATAGACGCGCAGCCACACCTCGTCATTGGCGACCAGCGTCACCTGCCCGGTCGTGACGGCCGGCACCGGCTGCGTCACCGTCCTGGGTGCGGCGGTCGGGGTCGGCGCGGCAATTTCGGGTGCCTCCGGCGCCGTCGCGGTGCGGTTGTGGAACAGCTCGGTGCCGAACCACAGCGCCACCAGCACGAGGATGGCGAGCGCCACGCCGACGCCGAGGATCGCCAGGCCGCGTGGCGGCACGCGGGCCGGGTCGGCGATGTCGTGGGGCACATAGTCGCTCTGCCGGCGCCCGATCCGGTCCACCTCGGCGCGCACCGAATGGGCGATCGCCACCTCGTCCGCGCCGACGGCGCGGGCATAAGCCTTGGCAAAGCCCATCGCATAGGTCGCCGATGGCAGGCTCTGGTAATCCGATGCCTCGATCGCCGCCAGATGGCGGTTGGGGATGCGGGTGCGTGCGCCGACATCCGCGAGGGACAGCCCCTGCGCCTCGCGGGCGGCGCGCAGAACGTCTCCGGCGCGCGCGGGTGCCGCGGGCGCGGCGTCATGGCCCGGATTGACCTCGTCCATTCTCAACTCCGAAGCGACCGCGGCCCACCCTGCCGGTCGCCCCCGTCTTTCCCAAAGGGTTGTAGGCGTGTCAACGCGCCCTCTGCCCTGGCATCAGGCCAATTCCACGCCGTTCGTCGCAGCCCAGGCACCAAGCACCCCGCGCATGTCGCGCGGCGGATGCGCCAGCAGCCGGTCCATCTCGGCGGCAATGGCGGCGTGATCGAGCGAACGGACCATGGCCTTGACCGGTCCGACCGCCGCCGGGGTGATCGACAGGCGGTCGATGCCGATCCCGATCAGCGCCATCGCCTCCAGCGGCCGTCCGCCCATCTCGCCGCATACCGCGACCGGCACGCCGGCGGCGCGGGCTGGCTCCACCACCCGGCGCAGGAAGCGCAGGATGGAGGGCGACAGCCAGTCATAGCGTTCCGCCAGCTTGGGGTTCGCACGGTCGGCGGCGAACAGGAACTGGGTCAGGTCGTTGGTGCCGATCGACAGGAAATCGACCTGCGGCAGGATCAGGTCCAGTTGCTCGGCCAGCGCCGGCACCTCCAGCATCGCGCCATAGCGGATCTCGTTCGGCATCCGCTTGCCGCGTCCCGACAGGAATACCCGCTGCGCCTCGAACAGCGCGCGTGCCTCGTCGAACTCCCAGGCCTCGGACACCATCGGGAACATCACGTTCAGCGTCCGCCCGCCCGCCGCCTCCAGCAGCGCGCGCGCCTGCGCCTTCATCAGGCCGTCGCGTTCCAGCGCGAGGCGCAGCGCGCGCCAGCCCATCGCCGGATTTTCCTCGTCGCCCGCCTCGATGTTGAGATAGGGCAGCGCCTTGTCGCCGCCGATATCGATCGTGCGGAACACCACCGGGCGCTCGCCCGCCGCTTCCAGCACTTCGCGGTACAGCCGCTGTTGCCGCTCGCGCTGCGGCAGCGAGGCGGAGACGAGGAACTGGAATTCGGTGCGGAACAGACCGATCCCGTCCGCGCCGGTGATGTCCAGCGCCGCGGCATCGTCGCGCAGGCCGGCATTGACCATAACCGTCACCCGGTGGCCGTCCTTCGTCTCCGGCGCCACGTCGCGCAGCGCGGCATAGGCGGCGCGGCGCTTCTGGCGGAGCGTCAGCTTGGCGTCGAACGCTTCCTCCATCGCCGCGGAGGGCCGGACGAAGACGTTGTTCTCGATCGTGTCGAGCAGCAGCCGGTCGCCCTCGGCGATCAGCCGGCGGGTGTCGCGCACCCGGCCCAGCACCGGCACGCCCATCGCGCGCGCGACGATGATGACGTGCGCGGTCAGCGATCCTTCCTCCAGCACCACGCCCTTCAGGCGGCGCTTGTCATATTCCAGCAGCTCGGCCGGCCCCAGGTTGCGCGCGATCAGGATCGTGTCCTGGCGCAGGCCCAGCTGCGCCGCCGTCCCCATCTGGCCCGACACGATGCGCAGCAGCCGGTTCGACAGGTCCTCCAGATCGTGCATCCGGTCGGCGAGCAGGGGATCGTCGATCTGGCGCATGCGCTGGCGGGTGCGCTGCTGCACCCGCTCGATCGCCGCCTCCGCGGTCAGGCCGCTGTCGATCGCCTCGTTGATCCGCCGCGCCCACCCCTCGTCGTACGCGAACATCTTGTAGGTATCGATCACCTCCTCATGCTCGCCGCCGACACCGAACTCGGCCTCGCGCGCCATGCGGTCGATCTGTTCGCGCATCTTGTCGAACGCGGCATAGACGCGGTGCCGCTCGGCATCGGTGTCCTCGGCCACGGTATGCTCGATGGTGATGCGCGGCTGGTGGAAGACGGCAAAGCCCGACCCCATGCCGTCGACCAGCTTCTGGCCCATCAGCCGCTGCGACGCGGTGCTCTGCGGACGCCCGGCGCCCTGCCCGCCCTCGTCGATCAGCCCGGCATTGGAGATCAGCTCGGACAGCACCATCGCCACCGTCTGCAACGCCTCGATCTCGACATCCTGATACCGGCGCGGCTCGCTGTGCTGCACCGCCAGCACGCCCACCGCCCGCTCGCGCCGGATGATCGGCACGCCGGCGAAACTGTGGAAGCGGTCCTCGCCCGTCTCTGGCTTGTAGGCGAAGTCGGGATGGCTGGCGGCTTCGTCCAGGTTCAGCACCTCGACATCCTCGGCGATCGTGCCGACCAGCCCTTCCCCCATCGCCAGCTTGGTGACGTGCACCGCCTCCTGCGCCAGCCCGCGCGTCGCGAACAGCTCCAGCACGCCCTCGCGCAACAGGTAGATCGAACACACCTCGCTCCCGATCGCCTCACCGATGATCTGGACGACCTGGTTCAGCTTGGATTGCGCGGGCGCCCGCGACGCCATCACGTCGTGCAGGCGGACCAGGATTTCGCGGGCGGAGGCAGCGGCCGATAGGGGCATGGGCCAAGGGCTAACAGATCACTGCCTTGGGTGCCATGCAACATTATGACGCAGGGCACGAAGCTGGAATGCCTGCCCCGATTATCCGCCCAGGTCGAACAGGCCGTCCTGGCTGCCGACCGGCGGATTGAGGCCCAGATGCTTCCATCCCCCGGCATTCAGCACGCGCCCGCGCGCGGTGCGCGCGACCAGGCCGAGCTGGATCAGATAGGGCTCGATCACTTCCTCGATCGTGTCGCGCGGTTCGCTCAGGCCCGCCGCCAGCGTCTCCACGCCGACCGGGCCGCCGCGATAGACGTCGGCGATCATCATCAGATAGCGGCGATCCATCGCGTCCAGCCCCAGCGCATCGACCTCCAGCCGGTTCAGCGCCTGATCGGCGGCGCGGGCATCGACCACGTCATGCCCCGCCACCGTCGCGAAGTCGCGCACCCGGCGCAGCAGCCGGCCGGCGATGCGCGGCGTGCCCCGCGACCGGCGCGCGACTTCGGTCGCGCCGTCCTCCGCAATAGCCAGGTCGAGCAACCGCGCCGCGCGCGTCACCACCCGGGTCAGTTCCTCGACGGTGTAGAATTGCAGCCGCACCGGAATGCCGAACCGGTCGCGCAGCGGCGTGGTCAGCAATCCCTGCCGCGTGGTGGCGCCGACCAGCGTGAAGCGCGGCAGGTCGATGCGGACCGAACGGGCCGACGGCCCCTCGCCGATCATCAGGTCCAGCGCGCGGTCCTCCATCGCCGGATACAGCACCTCCTCCACCGCGGGCTGGAGCCGGTGGATCTCGTCGATGAACAGCACATCGCCGTCTTCCAGATTGGTGAGCAGCGCCGCCAGATCGCCCGACTTGGCGATCACCGGGCCGGAGGTGGCGCGAAAGCCCACCCCCATCTCGCGTGCGATGATCTGCGCCAGCGTCGTCTTGCCCAGCCCCGGCGGACCGAAGAACAGCACATGGTCCAGCGCGTCGCCCCGCGACCGAGCCGCCTGGATGAAGACGCGCAGATTGTCGCGCGCGGCCTGCTGGCCGACGAATTCGTCGAGATGCTTGGGGCGCAGCGCGGCGTCGACATCCTCGGGACGGCGGCTCGCGGACAAAAGGCGGTCGGTGTCGGTCACCTTTCGTTCCGTAGCGGGCGAGCGGGGGCGCTGTCGAGTGGAACCGCGCCACTTGTCATCCCGTTCCGCCCCCATGGCCAGTGATCCCCACAGCATCGGCGATATTCTCGACGCCCTGGATGAACTTGCGGACAAGCAGGACCGGGTTTCGCTCGGCGACGTGATCGAGGCTTTCGGCAACCGGTCCTATGGCCCCTTCCTGCTGTTGCCCGCGCTGGTCGACATATCGCCGGTCGGGTCGATCCCCGGCCTGCCGACCGTCCTCGCCTGCGTGATCCTGTTGACCGCGGTGCAGATGGTGCTGGGGCGCAAGCATCTCTGGCTGCCCGGCTTCCTGCGCAACCGCTCGGTCAAGGCCGAGACGGTCCGGAAAACCACGAAGAAGGCGCGCAAGCCCGCCGGCTGGGCGGATCGCTGGTTCCATGGTCGCCTGCCGGCGCTGACCAAAGGGCCGTTCGTGCGGGTCGCGGCGGTGGCGTGCATACTGCTCGCCTGTACGGTGCCGCCGCTGGAGTTGCTGCCGCTGGCGACCACCGCGCCGATGGCGGCGATCGCCACCTTCGGCCTGGCATTGATGGTCCGCGACGGGCTGGTGATGATCGTCGCGATCGTGCTGGCCGGCGTCGCGGTTGCGATCGGCGCCGGCCTGCTGGGGTCGAAGATCGGCGGCTGAGGTTCAGGCCTCCGCGCGATCCTCGCCGTACTTCTCCAGTTCGTCGCCGGTCAACCGCGTGACGTGCAGCACGTTGGTCGATCCCGGCGTGCGGAACGGTACGCCGGCCATGATGATGACCTGATCGCCCGCAGCGGCGATGCCGTGACGCAGCGCCATGCGCTTCGACTTGGCGACCATTTCCTCGAACGACTCGACGTCGCGGGTGTGCACCGCATGACAGCCCCACAACAGGCCGAGCCGCCGTGCCGTCTCCGCCTGCGGGGTCAGCACCAGGATCGGCACCGGCGGCCGCTCGCGCGCCACGCGGCGTGCGGTCGATCCGCTGGTGGTGAAGCAGATGATCGCCTTGGCCGAGGTCGTGCGCGCGATGCTCTTGGCCGCCTCCGCCATCGCGTCCGCGGTGGTGGGATCGGGCTTCATCACGGTGAAGTGCACGCGGTCGCCATGCGCCGGGTCGCCTTCGACCGACACGCCGATCGCGTTCATCATCGCAACCGATTCGACCGGCCACGAACCCGCCGCCGATTCGGCGGACAACATGATCGCATCGGCACCGTCATAGATGGCGGTGGCGACGTCCGACACTTCCGCGCGGGTCGGCGACGGGCTTTGGATCATCGATTCCAGCATTTGCGTGGCGACCACCACCGGGCGCCCCATGCGGCGCGCTACCTCGACGATGCGCTTCTGCAGCGGCGGCACCGCCTGTGGCGGCAATTCGACGCCCAGGTCGCCGCGTGCCACCATCACGCCGTCGCACTGCTCGACGATCTCGTCCAGCCGGTCGATCGCGGCCGGCTTCTCGATCTTGGCAAGGAGCGCCGCCTTGCCCTTGATCAGCCCGCGCGCCTCCATTAGGTCCTCGGGCCGCTGCACGAAGGACAGGGCGATCCAGTCGACCCCCTGCTCCACCGCGAACGCCAGGTCGGAACGATCCTTGGGCGTCAGCGCCGCCATCGGCAGCACCACGTCGGGCACGTTCAGCCCCTTGTTGTTCGACAGCGCGCCGCCGACCTCGACCAGGGTGACGATGCGATCCGCATCATGGTCCGCGACGCGCAGCACCAGCTTGCCATCGTCCAGCAACAGGCGCGCACCCGGCTCGATCGCGGCAAAGATCTCCTTGTGCGGCAGTTCGACGCGCGTCGCGTCGCCCGGCGTCGGGTCGCGGTCGAGCACAAAGGTGCTGCCCGTCTCCAGCACGGTGCGGCCGCCCTCGAACTTGCCGACGCGCAGCTTGGGACCCTGAAGATCGGCCAGGATCGTGGTCGGCCGGTTGAACCGCGCCTCCATGCCTCTGATCGCCTGGATGAGCGGCACCTTGGACGCCTGGTCGCCATGGCTCATGTTGATCCGGAACGCGTCCGCACCCGCCTGGAACAGCGTGGCGATCATTTCGGGATCGCTGCTGGCGGGTCCCAGCGTGGCCAGCACGCGGACTTTGCGGGATCGGGGGGCGAGGGCCTTGGTCATGTAGCGCTTATCCTGCGAACTTTGCCCGCACGGCTCTAACCTCTATTACGCGCCGATCAACCTTGGAGCTTGTAAAATGGACCGTCTCGACACGCTGGACGACGCCGCCGCCGCCGCGGCCTTCCGCCGGCTGGTGCGCCACCTGCGCCACCGCACCGATGCGCAGAATGTCGACCTGATGGGTCTGGCCGGCTTCTGCCGCAACTGCCTGTCCGACTGGGTGGGCGAGGCCGGCGGGCTGGACAAGGACGCCGCGCGCGAGACGATCTACGGCATGTCCTATGACCGGTGGAAGGCCGAGCATCAGGCCGACGCATCGCCGGAACAGCTTGCCCGCATGAAGGAAAGCGTCGCAAGGAACGCGCACTGACGACGGTTGAGCGGCGCGCGCAAAACGCCTAGACGCGCCGCCGCACCCGACATCGGGAATCTTCAACGCCGCCCCGTCCGCGCGGGCGAGGGCCGCGGCATCAAAGGGAAAGCGAATCACCATGGCGGACGCGGAATTCGAAGGCTCGGGCCAGGTTGCGGCAGACGAGCTGCGGCTGCTGATCGAGCGCGCCGAGCGGCTGGAAGAAGAGAAGAAGGGCATCGCCGACGATATCAAGGACGTGTTCGGCGAGGCCAAGGCCCGCGGCTACGACCCCAAGGCGATCAAGAAGATCATGTCGATCCGCAAGAAGAAGCGTGAGGAATATCAGGAGGAAGAGGCCATCCTCGAGGTCTATATGCAGGCGCTCGGGATGCTTTGAGCACTCTCACCCCTCTCTCCTCCGGGGAGCATCAGGTGAACAGCGCCCCGCGCTGTTCAGGTCACGCCGGGGGCATGACCGACCTGATGCTGGAGGGGCCCACTGCCAAAGGCAGTGGGAAGGTGAGGGGCCGCCAAGCAGTGCAACGCTGCTCGTCCCGCCCCCCCCGATTTACGCCGCCTCGGCGGCCTGCGTCGTCCACCCCAGCCGCGGGATCGTGATCGACCGCTTGCCGGTCAGGTCGGTTCGGCACACGAACAGGTCGCGGCTCTCGATATAGCCGATCAGGCGTCGCACCCGCCCCAGCGAGCTGGTGCCATAGGTCTGCGCGATCTGCGTATCGGGCGGACACGGCTCCCCCGCCCGCGCCGCGCGCGCCACCAGCAGGAACGCGCCCAGCATATCGTCGGGCAGCGCACTCGCCAGCGCCAGCGCATCCTGCCAGTCGGGATCGCTCACATCGAAAATGCCGGCGCGCGCACAGGACAGGCGCCGCGCGAAACCGTTCAGATCCAGCGGCGGGCGCGCCAGTCCCGCCATGCGGCACCGCACCTGAAAATCCTGGAACAGCACGGACGCCGGACGGAAGGTCGATTCGGCATCCTCGACGATCGCGCGCAGCACCGCGGCATAGATCGCCTCCACCTCCTCGCCGCTCATGTCGGGCACCGCCAGTGCGGCCGTGGTGGGCAAGGGCGGGCGGCCCAGATCGGCCATCAACTCGTCGGCCGGCACCCGCCGCGGACGCGGGTCAAAGGTCATCGGCAGTTGCGGCGCCTCCTCCACGGGGGCGAACAACAGGTCCTGCAAATCGGGTGGCGGCGCATCGGGCAAGGGCGTCAGCTTGGGACTGCCCGAACGTGCCGAGGTTTCCACCGCACCGATCTTCACCGTGATCGGCCGCCGCGACACCGCCGGGCCCAGCGCCAGGAAGGTGCCGCGCGCCAGATCGCGAATCGCATCCGCCTGCCGCCGCTCCATGCCCAGCAGGTCGGCCGCGCGCGCCATGTCGATGTCGAGGAAGGTGCGTCCCATCAGGAAGTTGGACGCCTCCGCCGCGACGTTCTTGGCCAGTTTCGCCAATCGCTGCGTCGCGATCACGCCGGCCAGGCCGCGCTTGCGCCCGCGGCACATCAGGTTGGTCATCGCCGACAGCGAGGCCCGGCGTACCTCCTCCGTCACCTCGCCGCCGGTGGTGGGCGCAAACAACTGTGCCTCGTCCACCACGACGAGCGCGGGGTACCAATGCTCGCGCGGCGCATCGAACAGCGCGTTCAGGAAGGCGGCGGCACAGCGCATCTGCCCCTCGATCTCCAGCCCCTCCAGGCTGAGCACGACGGAGGCACGGTGCTCGCGGATACGGCTGCCGAACTTCGCCACCTCGCGCTCGGCATAATCGCCCGCTTCGATCACGACATGGCCATAGGCCTTGGACAGGGTGACGAAATCCCCTTCCGGATCGATCACCACCTGTTGCACCTGCCCCGCCGATTTTTCGAGCAGGCGGCGCAGCAGATGCGACTTGCCCGAACCCGAATTGCCCTGCACCAGCAGGCGGGTCGCCAGCAATTCTTCCAGATCGATCGGGACGGACGCGCCGCGTTCGTCCGTTCCCATGTCCACGCGTACCGTCATGGCCACGGGCCATGCCGCATGGGCACGGCCCCAAACAAGACTTGTATTTCGCGCAGGTGGCAAAACCGTCCCCGGCCCGCTAAGTGCGCTGCATCACTCAATGAGGCACCGATGGCAGGCCACAGCAAATTCAAGAACATCATGCACCGCAAGGGCGCGCAGGACAAAAAGCGCTCGGGCATGTTCTCCAAGCTTTCCCGCGAGATCACCGTGGCGGCCAAGATGGGCCTGCCCGATCCCGACATGAACCCGCGCCTGCGCGCCGCGGTCAACGCGGCCAAGGCGCAGTCGATGCCCAAGGACAATATCCAGCGCGCGATCGACAAGGCATCGAAGGGAGATACGGAGAATTACGAGGAAATCCGCTACGAGGGTTTCGGCCCCGGCGGCGTGTCGCTCATCATCGAGGCGCTGACCGACAATCGCAACCGCACCGCCACCAACGTGCGCACCGCGGTGTCGAAGAATGGCGGTAATCTGGGTACCGCAGGCTCGGTCAGCCACGGCTTCGACCGGGTCGGCCTCATCACCTATCCGGCCAGCGCCGGCGACGCTGAAAAGGTGTTCGAGGCAGCCCTGGAAGCGGGCGCCGAGGACGTGACCTCCACCGAGGACGGCCACGAGATCTGGACCGAACAGGGCGCGCTGCACGAAGTCAGCAAGGCGCTGGAGCCGGTGCTGGGCGAGGCCGAGGGCGCCAAGCTCGCCTGGCGGCCGCAGACGATGGTGTCGGTCGAGGAAGGCGATGCGGCGACGCTGTTCAAGCTGATCGACGCGCTCGACGACGACGACGACGTGCAGACCGTCTGGGGCAATTACGAAGTCTCGGACGAGGTCATGGAGAAGCTGGGTTGATCCAGCTGGCATGATCCTGCTCGGTCTCGATCCCGGTCTCGGCACCACCGGCTGGGGTGTCATCGCGGCGGAGGGCAATCGGCTGCGCCATATCGGCAACGGCCAGATCAAGACCGAGCCGTCCATGCCCCTGCCCCGCCGCCTGACCTATCTCCACGCCGCGCTGGCCGAAATGATCCGGGTCGAACGCCCGGACGGCGCGGCGGTGGAGGAGGTGCTGGGCAATTCCAATGCCCAGTCCACGCTGAAACTGGGTCAGGCACGCGGCATCGTCCTGCTATCCGCGGCCCAGGCCGGGCTGATCGTCGGCGAATATCACCCCAGCATCGTCAAGAAGGCGGTGGTCGGCACCGGCGGCGCGGACAAGAAACAGATCCAGGCGATGGTCGGCCATCTGCTGCCCGGCGTAAAACTCACCGGCCCCGACGCCGCCGACGCGCTGGCGGTGGCGATCACCCACGCCCACCACCTCGCCAGCGCACGTGCACAGATGCGACGGACAGGCATTTCGGCGTAATCGGGATAGCGGAATATTCGTTCACGCGAAGACGCGAAGACGCGAAGAGGATTTCTCACGCGGAGACGCGGAGAAGAAGTTCAGGTTCGTGCAGAGGACGCAGAGGGACAGCGTCCGTCGCGACCGAGGCACCCGCTGTCGATCGGAAGACACGCCCGATCGGTGATGCAGGCCGAGCCTACGGCACAAGAAGCAATCCCTGCGCGCTCTGCGCCTCCGCCCGTAAAGCCCCCTTCTTCTCCGCGTCTCCGCGTCTCCGCGTCTCCGCGTGAATCCCCCTTTCTTCTTCGCGTCTTCGCGTCTTCGCGTGAACCATTACAGGCCAGAGCCAAGCGATGCCCCCGCGAAACGAAAGGGAAGCCGCGAAGCCGCGAAGAAGATGTTTCACGCGGAGACGCGGAGACGCGGAGAAGAAGTCCAAGTTCGCGCAGAGGACGCAGAGGGGCAGCGTCCGGCGTGACCGATACGCCCGTTTCCGATCGGAAGACGTGCCCGATCGGTGATGCAGGCTGAGCCCACGGCTCGAGAACCAATCTCCGCGCCCTCTGCGCCTCCTCCCGCAAAACCCTCTTCTTCTCCGCGTCTCCGCGTGAATCCCCCTCTGCTTCGCGTCTTCGCATGAACCCTTCCCCGACCACGGGGAGCGCATCGCCCCCGTGACAGCGTGCCGGGTTTGTTCTAGCGATCACTCCCATGATCGCGCATCTCAAGGGACGATTGGACGCAACCGGCACCGACCATGCGGTGATCGATGTCGGCGGCGTCGGCTATCTGGTCGGCGCCTCGGCGCGCACCCTGGCAGCGATCGGCCCGGTGGGCGAGGCCGCGATGCTGCATACCGAAATGCTGGTGTCGGAGGATTCGATCCGGCTGGTCGGCTTCTCCTCCTCGGCGGAGCGGGACTGGTTCCGGCTGCTGACCGGGGTGCAGGGCGTGGGCGCGCGCGTCGCACTCGCCATCCTGTCCGCGCTCGACCCGTCCGAGATCGCCCGCGCCGTCGCCAGCGGCGACAAGGCGATGATCGCGCGCGCCAACGGCGTCGGGCCGAAACTCGCCCAGCGCATCGTAATGGAATTGAAGGACAAGACCGGCGGCATCATTCTCGGCCCCGCCGCCGCGTCGCAGGTGATCCCGGTCGGGGCCGGCGCCGATGCGGTGTCCGCGCTGCTGAACCTCGGCTTCCGCCCCGCCGAGGCGAGCGCCGCGGTCGCGGCCGCCGAGGAGGATCTGGGCGAAACCGCGACGCTCGACGCGCTGGTCCGCCTCGCGCTGCGCAAGGCGGCGAAATAGGGCCACGAAACGGGGCGGCGGCATAGCGCGGCTTGCCCCGCCCCCATCACCTCCGCTAAGGGCGCGAACAATCGCAAGGACCCGGTGAGACTCCGGGTGGCTCTTCCGGCCGCCGATCCGCCGGACAACCTGCCCATGCCCTATCCGTCGCGCCCGTATCCGGCGCCATGGGCCCCGTTGCAGATTTCCTCATGACCGATTTTCTTTCCCGCACCCGCGCCGAATGGTTCGTCGGCGCGCCGCAGGCCGGCCGCGACGTCCTTGCCGGCGTCGTCGTCGCCCTCGCCCTGATCCCGGAGGCGATCGGCTTTTCGATCATCGCCGGTGTCGATCCCAGCGTCGGCCTTTATGCCTCGGTGGCGATCGCCATCGTCATCTCGCTGCTCGGCGGGCGCCCCGGCATGATCTCGGCCTCGACCGCGGCGGTGGCCGTGGTGGTGACGCCGCTCGTCCGCGATCACGGCGTCGATTACCTCTTCGCCGCGACGATCCTGATGGGCCTCATCCAGATCGTCGCGGGGCTGGCCCGGCTCGACCTTCTGATGCAGTTCGTCTCCCGCTCGGTCATCACCGGCTTCGTCAACGCGCTCGCCATTCTGGTCTTCATGGGCCAGTTGCCGCAACTCGTCGGCGTGACGTGGCACAGCTATGCGATGGTCGCCGCCGGCCTCTTCATCGTCTACCTCTTTCCACGCGTGACGAAGGCGGTGCCCGCCCCGCTGGTGACCGTCCTGTCGCTCGCCGCGGTCAGCATCGCGCTGGGCCTGCCGGTGCGCACGGTCGGCGACATGGGCAATATCCCGCACGGCCTGCCGAGCTTCACCCTGCCCCGGGTGCCGCTCACGCTGGAGACGCTGCGCATCATCCTGCCCTTCTCGCTCACCATGGCGGCGGTCGGCTTGCTGGAGGCGCTGCTGACCGCGCAGATCGTCGACGACATGACCGAGACCGACAGCGACAAGCGCCGCGAATGCATGGGTCAGGGCGGCGCCAACATCGCCTCGGCGCTGGCCGGCGGCATGGGTGGCTGCGCGGTGATCGGCCAGACGGTCATCAACGTCACCTCGGGCGGCCGCACCCGGCTATCGACCTTCGCGGCGGGCGCGGTGCTGCTCTTCATGCTTGCGGTCCTCGGCCCCTGGGTCGGGCGCATCCCGATGCCGGCGCTGGTCGCGGTGATGATCATGGTCGCGATCGGCACCTTCAGCTGGAACTCGATCACCAACATCCGCCACCACCCCTGGACCTCCAGCGTCGTCATGGTCGCGACCGTCATCGTCGTCGTCGCGACCCACAACCTGGCACAGGGCGTGCTCGTCGGCGTGCTGCTCTCCGGCGTCTTCTTCGCCGGCAAGGTCCAGCGCATGTTCGCGGTCATCCGCGACGTGCAGGGCGACCGCGCGACCTACCGCGTGTCGGGCCAGATCTTCTTCGCCTCGGTCGATCGCTTTACCCGCGCCTTCCGCACCGACGAGCCTGCGACCTCCGTGGTGATCGACGTCTCCGCCGCGCACTTCTGGGACATTTCCGGCGTCGGTGCGCTCGACAAGATCGTCACCCGCCTGCGCGGTGGCGGCCGGACGGTCGAGGTGATCGGCTACAATGCCGCCAGTGCCGACCTGATCGACCGCTATGCGCTGCACGACAAGACGGGTGTGGAAACCGGCGCCGTCCCGCACTGATCGCCCACGAAAAGGGCCGCGGGAGATCGCTCTCCCGCGGCCCCTTGCCGGTTCCGGACGTGGTGCCGATCAGACGTGGATCGGCTTGCCCCGCACCGCCATCGCGGCTTCCTTCAAGGCTTCCGAATGCGTCGGATGGGCATGGCAGGTATAGGCGATGTCCTCCGACGTCGCACCGAATTCCATCGCCTGCGCCGCCTGCGCGATCATCGTCCCCGCCAGGCTGGAGACGATCCACACGCCCAGCACCCGGTCCGTCTTGGCGTCGGCAATGACCTTCACGAAGCCATCCGTGTCGCGGTTCGTCTTGGCGCGGCTGTTCGCCATGAAGGGGAACTTGCCGACCTTTACCTCGCCCTTCTCCTTGGCCGCTTCCTCGGACAGCCCAACGCCCGCAATCTCGGGCATCGTATAGACCACGCTCGGAATCACGTCGTGGTTCACGATGCCGGTCTGGCCGGCGATGTTCTCGGCCACCGCGACGCCCTCGTCCTCGGCCTTGTGCGCCAGCATCAGGCCCGGCGCGACGTCGCCGATCGCCCAGACGCCGTCGACATTGGTCGCGAAGTCATGATCGATCTCGACCTGGCCGCGGTTGTTGAGCTTCACGCCCGCCGCATCGAGGTTCAGGCCGTCGGTGTTCGGCTTGCGCCCGATCGCGACCAGCACCGCATCCGCGGTCAGCGTTTCCGCCGCACCGCCATTCGCCGGCTCCAGCGACACGGTCGCGGTCTTGCCCTCGACGGTGACGCCGGTCACCTTGGTGCCGGTCTTCAACTCGAAGCCCTGCTTCTTGAACAGCTTGGCCGATTCCTTGCGGACTTCGCCATCGAAGCCGGGCAGGATCTGGTCAAGATATTCGACCACGGTCACCTTGGCGCCCAGGCGCCGCCAGACCGAGCCGAGTTCCAGCCCAATCACGCCACCGCCGATCACCACCAGATGCTCGGGCACCTTGGGCAGCGCCAGCGCGCCGGTGGAATCCACCACCACCTTCTGGTCGATCTCGACGCCGGGCAGCGGGGTCACCGACGAGCCCGTCGCGATCACGATGTCGCGCGCGGTAACCGTTTGTTCGCCGACGGTTACGGTGCTGGCGTCGGTGAAGCTCGCCTTGCCCTTCAGCCAGGTGACCTTGTTCTTCTTGAACAGGTACTCGATACCGCCGGTCAGCTCACCGACCGCCTTCTTCTTCTCCGCATGCATCTGCTCGAGGTTCAGCTTCGCGCCCTCCACCTCGATCCCGAACTTCGCAAACGCCCCGTGGCTCGCTTCCTCGAACAGTTCGGAGGCATGGAGCAACGCCTTGGACGGGATACAGCCGACATTGAGGCAGGTGCCGCCCAGCGTCTCGCGCGATTCGGCACATGCGGTCTTCAGGCCCAACTGCGCCGCGCGGATCGCCGCGACATAGCCGCCGGGGCCCGCGCCGATCACCAGGACGTCATAGTCGTACTCAGCCATTTGTCTCTCCCGTTCCCCGGCCTTCGGGGTCCAGCCTTACGGGATCCGTCCCGCTGCGGTCGATATGTGAACGGACCCTCGCCGAAACGAGGGCCCGGCAAGGGTCGTTCTTACAGGTCGATCAGGACGCGCGTCGGATCCTCGATCGCGTTCTTCAGCGCGACCAGGAAGGTCACCGCCTCGCGACCGTCGATCAGGCGGTGGTCGTAGCTGAGCGCGAGATACATCATCGGGCGCACCACGACCTGGCCGTCACGCACCACCGGACGCTCCTCGATACGGTGGAGGCCCAGCACCGCCGACTGCGGCGGGTTGATGATCGGGGTCGACATCAGCGAGCCGAACACGCCGCCGTTCGAGATGGTGAAGGTACCGCCCTTCATCTCGTCCATCTTCAGCGTGCCGTCCTTGGCGCGCTTGCCGAAGTCGCCGATCGTCTTCTCGATGCCCGCGACCGTCAGGTTCTGCGCGTCGCGGATCACCGGCACGACCAGGCCGTTCGGGGCCGACACCGCAACCGAGATGTCCGCATAATCGTGATACACGATCTCGTCGCCCTCGATCGAGGCGTTGACGGCCGGGATGTCCTTCAGCGCCATCGTCGCGGCCTTCACGAAGAAGCCCATGAAGCCCAGGCGCACGCCGTGCTTCTTCTCGAACAGATCCTTGTACTTGGCGCGCGCCTCGATCACCGCGGTCATGTCGACGTCGTTGAACGTCGTCAGCATCGCGGCGCTGTTCTGCGCTTCCTTCAGGCGCTTGGCGATCGTCTGGCGGAGGCGGGTCATCTTGACGCGCTCTTCCTTGCGCTCACCCGTTGCAGCCGACGCCTGCGGTGCGGCAGCGGCCGGAGCGGCAGCGGCCTGCGGCTTGTTCTGCGCAGCGGCAGCCACGTCTTCCTTGGTGATGCGGCCGTCCTTGCCGGTACCCTTGATGGTCGAGGGGTCGAGACCATGCTCCAGGATCGCGCGGCGAACCGACGGAGACAGCGCGGCAGGCGAGTCGCCCGCGGGCTCGCTATCGGCCGATGCGCTCGGCACAGGCGCCGATGCCGGGGTGGCGGTCACCGCAGGCTCCTTGGCCTCCGTCTTCGCAGGGACCGAACCACCGGCATCGACGGTGGCGATCAGCGCACCGACCTGCACCGTGTCGCCGACCTTCACCGCATGGTCGCCCATCACGCCCGCCACCGGCGAGGGCACCTCGACCGAGACCTTGTCGGTCTCCAGGCTCGCGATAGGCTCGTCGACGGCGACCGCGTCGCCGGGCTGCTTCAGCCATTCACCCAGGGTCGCTTCGGTGATCGATTCGCCGAGCGTCGGCACCAGAACTTCAGTCGCCATTGTTTCTATCCTTCTGCCCCGGCGCGGCCGGGGGCCCAGTTGCGCAACGATCCCCGGTCAGGTGCTGCGCGGTTCATCTGCTTGCCCGACCGGGCGGCGATCAGCTCGACGGTCCCTGCGTGGGGCGCGAGGCGGTGGTGCCCTCCTCGCCGCGCGTGCGACGAATCTCGTCGCGCACATTGTGGCCCAGCGCATCGGCGACCAGTGCCCCCTGCTCGGCGGTGTGCCGCTTCATCAGGCCCGTGGCGGGCGATGCGGCCGCGGTACGGCCGGCATAGCGTGCCCGCTTCACCGACGATCCGGCTGCCGCCAGCGACTCCTCGATCAGCGGCTCGACGAAGAACCAGTAGCCGTTGTTCTTCGGCTCTTCCTGCGCCCACACCACGTCCTGCAGGTTCGGCATGCGCTTCACCCGTTCCGCCAGCGCGTCGCCGGGGAAGGGATAAAGCTGCTCGACACGTACGATCTGCGTGGTTTCGTCGCCCGCCGCATCGCGCGCCTCCAGCAGGTCGTACGCCACCTTGCCGGTGCACAGCACCAGCCGCGTCGTCGCCTCGTCGGCCGCGCCATTGGGGTCGGACAGGATACGCCGGAAATGGCTGTCGGACTGGAAGTCCTCCGCCTTCGACACCGCCAGCTTGTGGCGCAGCAGGGACTTGGGCGTGAAGAGCACCAGCGGCTTGCGGAAGTTGCGGTGCATCTGCCGGCGCAGCAGGTGGAAGTAGTTGGCCGGCGTGGTCACGTTCGCGACCTGGATGTTGTCGCCCGCGCATGCCTGCAGGAACCGCTCGGGCCGTGCCGAGCTATGCTCCGGACCCTGCCCCTCGTAACCGTGCGGCAGCAGCATCACCAGGCCGTTGGCGCGCAGCCACTTGGCCTCGCCGGAGGTGATGAACTGGTCGATCATGATCTGCGCGCCGTTGACGAAGTCGCCGAACTGCGCCTCCCACAGCACCAGCGTCTTCGGGTCGGCCAGCGCATAGCCATATTCGAAGCCGAGCACGCCATATTCGGACAGCGGCGAGTCGAGCACCTCGAACCGGCCATGCTCCACCGTCTGGAGCGGCACGTATTTGTGCTCGTCGGTCTGGTCGACCCACACCGCATGACGCTGCGAGAAGGTACCGCGACCCGAATCCTGCCCCGACAGGCGTACGCCATAGCCTTCCGACAGCAGCGAGCCGAAGGCCAGCGCCTCGCCCGTCGCCCAGTCGAAATTCTCGCCCGTGCTGAACATCTGCCGCTTGGCATCCAGCACGCGGGCCAGCGTCTTGTGGATCTGGATGCTGTCGGGAACCGTGGTCAGCGTGCGGCCGATCGCGTCGAACAACTTCTTGTCCAGCCCCGTCTCGACGTTGCGGCGACCCTGGTCACCCTCGCGCGGCGCCGACAGGCCGGACCAGCGCCCGGCGAACCAGTCCGCCTTGTTGGGCTTGTATGCCGCACCCGCCTCGAACTCGCCTTCGAGCAGCGTCGTATACTGCTTGACGTTCTCGTCCAGCCACGCCTGGTCGATCACGCCCTCGCCGATCAGGCGCTTGGCGTAGATGTCGCTGACGCCCGGATGCTGGCGGATTTCCTTGTACATCAGCGGCTGGGTGAAGCCCGGCTCGTCGCCCTCGTTGTGACCGAAGCGGCGATAGCACCACATGTCGATCACGATGTCGCGGTGGAACTTCTGGCGGAATTCCATCGCCATCTTGGTGGCAAAGGTCACCGCCTCGGGATCGTCGCCGTTCACATGGAAGACGGGCGCCTGAACCCCCTTCGCCACGTCCGACGGATAGGGCGAGGAACGCGCGAATTGCGGGCTGGTGGTGAAGCCCACCTGGTTGTTGATGATGAAGTGGACGCAGCCGCCGGTGTTGTAGCCCCGGATGCCGGAGAAGCCGAGGCATTCCCAGACGATTCCCTGCCCCGCGAACGCCGCGTCGCCGTGGATCAGCACGGGCAGCGAGGCGCTGTGATCCTTCAGGTCGCTGGCGATCGTCTGGATCGCGCGGGTCTTGCCCAGCACGACCGGGTTCACCGCTTCCAGGTGCGACGGGTTGGCGACCAGCGACATGTGCACCTTGTGCCCGTCGAACTCGCGGTCGGTGGAGGTGCCCAGGTGATACTTCACGTCGCCCGAACCGCCGATGTCATCGGGGTTGGCCGAGCCGCCGGCGAATTCGTGGAAGATCACGCGCAGCGGCTTGCCCATCACATTGGCCAGCACGTTCAGGCGGCCGCGATGCGCCATGCCGAACACGATCTCGCGCACGCCGTACTGGCCACCATATTTGATGACCGATTCCAGCGCGGGGATCATGCTCTCGCCGCCATCCAGGCCGAAGCGCTTGGTGCCGACATATTTCTTGCCGAGGAACTTTTCCCACTGTTCGGCCTCGACCACCTTGTTCAGGATGGCCTTCTTGCCGTCGGTGGTAAATTCGATCGCCTTGTTCTGGCCTTCCATCCGCTCCTGCAGGAAGCGGCGCTCCTCGACATCGACGATGTGCATATATTCCAGGCCGACATTGCCGCAGTAATTCTTGCGCAGCGTGTCGACCAGTTCGCGAACGGTTGCCCATTCGAAGCCCATCGTGCCGCCCAGATAGATCTTGCGGTCGAGGTCGGCGTCGGTGAAGCCGTAATATTCGGTCTTCAGATCCTCGGGCATCTCGCGCTTGGCGAGGCCCAGCGGATCGAGATTGGCGGCCAGGTGGCCGCGCACCCGGTAGGTGCGGATCAGCAGCTGCGCGCGGATCGCGTCACCGGCCGCCTTGACGATGTCGTCGGTGGAGGGCGCCGCCGCTGCCGGTGCGGCCGGCGCTGTCTTGCCGCCACGCGCGGGCTTGGGCGCGGGCTCCATCTGCGTGGGATCGAGCCCTGCGGTCAGGTCGTCGGTGGTGGTCAGCGGCCACCGCTTGTTGGTCCAGCTCGGAGCCCCGACACCCTGCTCCAGCCCTTCGAAAAAGCTGCGCCAGCCGCCGTCGACCGACGACTGGTCGGCCTGGTACTTGGCATAAAGCGCCTCAATGAACGCCGGGCTGACGCCGGTGGCGATGTCGCTGAAATCCTGACCTTCGTAGCCCATCGTCATTGTCCTTCTGCCCCTCCCGATCGCGAGGGGGTGATGAGGGCGACAGGTTCCGCGACACCCGCGCCCTTAGGGCCGCCTCCCCGGCGGGGGAGGCGATCACCTTACTTGTTCAGCACCGACAGCAGCGTCGAGCCGAGTTCCGAGGGGCTGGCCGCGACCTTGATCCCGGCCTCTTCCATCGCCGCGATCTTGCTCTCGGCATCGCCCTTGCCGCCCGACACGATCGCGCCGGCATGGCCCATGCGGCGGCCCGGAGGGGCGGTGCGACCCGCGATGAAGCCGGCCATCGGCTTGCTCCGACCGCGCTTGGCCTCGTCCTTCAGGAACTGTGCCGCCTGCTCCTCGGCATCGCCGCCGATCTCGCCGATCATGATGATCGACTGCGTCGCCTCGTCGGCGAGGAACAGTTCCAGCACGTCGATGAAGTTCGTGCCGTTGACGGGATCGCCGCCGATGCCGACCGCGGTCGTCTGGCCTAGGCCTGCATTCGAGGTCTGGAACACCGCCTCATAGGTCAGCGTGCCGGAGCGCGACACGACGCCGACCGAACCCTGCTTGAAGATCGAACCGGGCATGATGCCGATCTTGCACTCGCCCGGCGTCAGCACGCCGGGGCAGTTCGGGCCGATCAGGCGCGACTTCGAACCCGAAAGCGCGCGCTTCACGCGCACCATGTCGAGCACCGGAATGCCTTCGGTGATCGTCACGATCAGCGGGATCTCGGCGTCGATCGCCTCCAGGATCGAGTCCGCGGCGAAGGGCGGCGGTACGTAGATCACGCTGGCATCGGCACCGGTCTTCGACTTGGCTTCGGCGACCGTGTTGAACACCGGCAGGTCGAGGTGCGTCGTGCCGCCCTTGCCCGGCGTGACGCCGCCGACCATCTGCGTGCCGTAGGCGAGCGCCTGCTGCGTGTGGAACGTGCCGGTTTCACCGGTCATGCCCTGGGTGATGACCTTGGTATTCTTGTTGACGAGGATGCTCATGGGGGCTCCCGTTGGACGTTGCCCCCTTGTTCAAGGGGCTAAAGATGCCCGCGCGTCGACCATCCGCGCGCGGGCGTTGAAATCAGGCGAGCGTGCCGTCGATGCCCTTGCACGCGACCAGCAGTTCCTTGACCGCATCGACCGAGACCTGAAGATTGCCCTTCGCCTCGTCCGACAGCTTGACCTCGACCACCTTCTCGACGCCGTTCGCGCCGATCACCACCGGCACGCCGACATACAGGTCGTCGATGCCGTACTGGCCGGTCAGGTGCGCCGCGGCCGGCAGGATGCGCTTCTGGTCGTACAGATAGGCTTCCGCCATCGCGATGCCGCTGGTGGCGGGCGCGTAATAGGCCGAACCGGTCTTCAGCAGCGCGACGATCTCGCCGCCGCCGCCACGGGTGCGCTTGATGATCTCGTCGACCTTCTCCTTGGTGGAGAAGCCCATCTCGATCAGGTCGCTGACCGGGATGCCGCTGACCGTCGAATATTCCAGCACGGGCACCATGGTGTCGCCGTGTCCGCCCAGCACGAAGGTGTTCACGTCCTTCACCGACACGCCGAACTCGTCGGCGAGGAAGTGGCTGAAGCGTGCCGAGTCGAGCACGCCCGCCATGCCCACGACCTTGTTGTGCGGCAGGCCGGAGAATTCGCGCAGCGCCCACACCATCGCGTCTAGCGGATTGGTGATGCAGATCACGAACGCATCCGGCGCATTCGCGGCGATTCCCTCGCCGACCGCCTTCATCACCTTCAGGTTGATGCCGAGCAGATCGTCGCGGCTCATGCCGGGCTTGCGGGCGACACCGGCGGTGACGATGATGACATCGGCCCCGGCGATGTCCGCATAATCGTTGGAACCCTTGATGTTCGCGTCGAAGCCCTCGACCGGGCCGCACTGCGACAGGTCCAGCGCCTTGCCCTGGGGAACGCCTTCGACCACGTCGAACAGCACGATGTCACCGAGACCCTTGAGGGCTGCGAGGTGCGCGAGCGTGCCGCCGATATTGCCGGCGCCGATCAGCGCGATCTTCTTGCGGGCCATTCCAATCCTTCTCCGTGATGGACGTGCGTGATTGGTCATGCGGACTACGCCGATTGCCGGCATGCCGCAACCGCTAAAGCACGCGGTTTTGCATTTTAATTGCAACTGGTTCGCAAGAGCAATAGGGCGCCAGAGGCGGCAGCGCCACTGTTTCGGCAGGCTCTCTGACTGGCTGGTCCGAGCAGGTGCGCGGCACGCTCGCTACCGCGTCTCCTCGTCAGCGCCGTGACCCTTGGCCAGATACTCTTCCGAGCGCATCTCCTCCAACCGGCTGATCGTACGCTCGAACTCGAAGCGTCCATCCCCGGTTTCGTAAAGATCGGCGGGCTGCGCATCCGCTGCGGCAAGCAGCTTCACCTTGTGTTCGTACAGCGCGTCGATCAGCGCCACGAAGCGGGCCGCCTCGTTGCGATTCTCCGGCCCCAGCTTCGGGATGCCGACCAGAATCACCGTATGAAAACGCCGCGCGATCGCCAGATAGTCCGCCGCGCCCCGCGCCTCGCCGCACAGCCGCTTGAACGAGAACACCGCCACACCCTTCAGGGCCTTGGGCACCCTGAGCGTCCGGTTGCCCTGCACGGGTAGCTCTTCCGAGGGTACGTGGGCGGCATCCTCCACCGGATAGTCGGTCAGCCGGAAAAAGGCGGCGGACAGTTGCGCGGTCGCCTCCGCCCCGTTCGGCACCAGCCAGGTATCCACCTGACCCAGCCGGTCGCGCCGGTAATCGGTCGGACCGTTCAGCGCGATCACGTCCATCCGCCCTTCGATCAGCGCAATGAAGGGAAGGAAATGCTCGCGGTTCAGGCCATTCTTGTAGAGGTCGGCCGGCGGACGGTTGGAGGTGGTGACCACCGTCACCCCCGCCTCGATCAGTGCAGTGAACAGGCGCGACAGGATCATCGCGTCCGGGCTGTTCGTCACCATCATCTCGTCGAACGCCAGCAGCCGCGTTTCCTCGGCCAGGGCCGCGGCAACCGGCGCGATCGGCTCGCCGACCTGCTTGGCCCGCTCCCGGCCGATGCGCCCATGCACTTCCAGCATGAACTCGGCGAAATGCACCCGTCGTTTCCGCTCGACCGCCACATGGTCGAAGAACAGGTCCATCAGCATCGATTTGCCGCGCCCGACGCCGCCCCACATATAGACGCCGCGCGGCGCCTGCCCGCCACGACCGGTCAGCCGCGCAAAAAAGCCCGCGCGCGGCGGCCTTTCCAATTGGGTTGCCAGGGCATCCAGTCTGGCGGCGGCAGCGGCCTGTTCGGGATCGGGGCGAAGCTCGCCCGCGCCGACCAGGGCTTGATAGGCGGAAAGTACGTCAGGCATGGGGAAACGGTCGCTTCTTCTCCCCTCCCCGTCAGGGGAGGGGTCCGGGGTGGGGCAGTCCCGCAAATGCCGCGCCGGCGGACATGGCCCACCCCACCCTCTTCAGCAGAGGGGTCATCGCAGGCGGATCAGACGATCCGCTCGGCTTCCATCTTCTTGATCTCGGCGATCGCCTTGGCGGGGTTCAAGCCCTTGGGGCAGACGTTCGCGCAGTTCATGATCGTGTGGCAACGATACAGGCGGAACGGGTCCTCCAGCTCGTCCAGACGCTCGCCGTTCATTTCGTCACGGCTGTCCGCCAGCCAGCGATAGGCCTGCAGCAGAATCGCCGGCCCCAGGAACTTGTCCGAATTCCACCAATAGCTCGGGCAGGAGGTCGAGCAGCAGGCGCACAGGATGCACTCGTACAGACCATCGAGCTTCGCGCGATCGGCGGGCGACTGCAGCCGCTCCTTGCCCGCAGGCTCCGGCGTCACGGTCTGCAGCCAGGGCTGGATCGAGGCGTATTGCGCATAGAAATGCGTGAAGTCCGGCACCAGGTCCTTGACCACGTCCATGTGCGGCAGCGGGGTGATGCGCACCTCGCCCTTCACATCCTCGATCGCGGTGGTGCACGCCAGGCCGTTGCGCCCGTCGATGTTCATCGCGCAGGAACCGCAAATGCCCTCGCGGCACGAACGGCGGAAGGTCAGCGACGAATCCTGCTCGCCCTTCATCTTGATGAGCGCGTCCAGCACCATCGGACCGCACTCGTCCAGATCGATCTCGAACGTGTCGTACCGCGGGTTCTGCCCCGAATCGGGGTCGTAGCGATAGACCTTGAACTTCTTGATGCGGCCGGTGGTGGTCGCCTTGTGCGTTTCGCCCTTCTTGATGACGCTGTTCTTGGGCAGGGCAAATTCAGCCATGGGTTCGATGTCCGCTGATGGGCCGACCAGATCGCCGGCAAGGATCGTGCCTGCCCGATACATGACCGGCGCGCAGGCCGCAAATGTCTTGACAGCGAAAAATATGCCGGTCGCGGCTGGCGGGCGTCCGGGAAACGCGGACGCCCGCCCGATCGTCAGATCACGTCGAGCACCAGGCCCAGGTCGCGTGCTTCCTCGGCATCGATATACCAGTTCGCGACCGCCTTTTCGCGGATCGTCTCGAAATCCACCCGCGATCCGGCGACGATCGCGCGAAATCCCTCTTCCTGGATCACGATCGAATGCTCGATCTCGTGAAGCTTGGCCTTCAACACCGCGGGCAGCGTGGTCAGCGGCCCCTTCAGGTCGACCGCGGCGTTCATCTGCCGCTCGTGCAGCATAAGCCGGGTGTTGCGGGTGAGGAAGCGCTTGTCCACCGGGAAGGCCGACATGAACGTCGCGCCCGCCGAATACACCGCTACCTTGCCCAGGAACAGCGTCTCACGGCCCGTATAGTCGCGCAGCAGGCGGATCGAGTCGCCCATCGCCCGCGCCATTTCCGGGTCGCCGCCCAGCGTGGTGATCGACACGACCAGCGGCCCCTCGCCGGCCGAGGCGGCGGCGAGTTGCTGCTTGAACGTCGCGTACATCGCGTCGTCGACGGGTCCGTGCAGTTGGATCTGCGGGACGGCGAGAGCCGGATAGTTCACGGCGTTATTCGGGTGCTGGTCCATGGCACGAGCGAACAAGCGATCGGGGTCATCAGTTCCACGTCGGAGGCGCGCATCGGAGCTGTACGATCGACACGTGCGAGGGCACCCAAAGACCCATGGCACGCAAGCCTTTGATGGACCAGCTTATCGGCATCGCGATGAACACGGCCGTGCATCTCCGGCAACCGGAAAGAAGCGGCCCCGATCAGCACTCTTCGGCGGTAAAGGCCGGCGCCGGCCCCGGCGGCACGCGCGCGGGATGCTCGAAGAACAGGTCCGCGGTCAGCCGGTGGCGATCACCATATACTTCGCGCAGCACGTCCGACAGCGCGGGATCATATCGGCGCAGGTCCGCGTCCGACAATATCGTCACCGCGCCGAAGCGCGCCACCATGTTGGAGTTAAACCAGTATTGGGTGCCCTCCGCCCAATATTCATGCACCGTGGTCGATCCATATTCGCCCTTCCACAGCCCCGCCGCCATCGCCGCGGCATAGGCCCGCCCCACCCGCTGATACAGCAGCGGGTCCACCTGCTCGACCGCGTTGAGGATGGCGTGGCTGAATTCGTGAACGAAGATATTCTCGCCATAATAAGACGTGCCCGGGATCGCGAGCAGGTTTTCCGTCGCGCCGGAGGTCAGCATACCGCCCATTCCCCGCGCGCGGCCGTTCCAATATTGCGCATCGGTCAGTGCCCCGATGCGCACATCGTAGTGCTTGCGCTCGCACCGGGTCAGCGCAGGGTCGTTGCGTTCCGGCTTCTTCCAATCGCGCTGTTCGGGAAGATCGGTCGTGCCCTCTTCGGTCGCCATGATCGCGATCCGCAGGCCACGCGCGATCATCCAGTGCCGCAGGTCGGGCCGTTCGGTCAGCATGTCTTCAACGATGTCACGCGCGAACAGCAACGCCACGGACGGCACCTTGTGCGACGCCGCGATCGGAATGCCATGCGCATCGAGATAGCGTGTGTAAAAGGGGTCGAGCTTCAGCGCAGCGGGCGGCTTTCCGATCATGGCGGCGGCATAATCGGGCAGTGTATGGGCGGGGTCGGCGGGGGTCTGCGCCACCGCTTGGCTGGCCAACAGCATGGCGATCATCGCACCCGGCGTCTTCATTATGCCTCCCCTTCGTAGATAATATACGAATAGGTCAGGCAGCTCAGTTCTGCAATGCGGGCGTCAGGCCATCGCCATCATCACACCGGCCGAGGCAAGCGCACCCGCAAACACCGCCTTGGCCTTCGGCGCCGCTTGCGCACAGCGCGGCAGCGTCGCCACCCGCCGGGGATCGCGCAACAGGTCGATCAGCAATTCGACATCGGTTTGCGAGCCGAAGGGACAGTCGCGGCACGGCGTCCGGCCCAGGCATTGCTCGCCCAGCCGCAGCACGCTGTCGATCACCGGGGCCAGCATGTCGTGGCCGATCGGTGCGAGCAACGCATGGAGCGGGGGCAACACCGGGCGATCCGCCGCGCGCGCCGCGCGCCACACCGCTACCGCCCGCACGATCGTCTCCGCCGCAATTGGCGATGCGGCAAGACGATCGGCTGTGACGGATGCTGCGACACGCATGGCCTTCTCCTTTGAGACCAGGAGTAAAGCTAATGCGAGTCTATTGCAAGTTTATGGGATCAATCGATCCGCCCGCAAACGGCCGAACAAGGCGAAGAACGCATCATCCGTCGGCTGATAGCCGGTAAAGCCCAGCCGCCGGCTCTTCGACATGTCGGTCACCACCTCGATCGGGCGGCCGAGATCGGCATCGCTATGCCATGGCGAGGCCAGCCGCGACAGGTCCGGCTCGATCAGTTGATGCCGCGCCGCGATCTCCCGCCACGTCTGCGCATCGCCAGCCATTTGCGTTTCCAGCGGCCGGACGACGCCATCGAACGGCGCCGGCGCGATCCCGAACCACGCGGCAATACGGCCCCACATCCATTCCCAGCGGAAGACGTCGCCATTGACCACGTTGAACGCCTCGTCATGTGCCGCCGGCGTCTCCACCGCCCAGAGCAGATGGCGGGCAAGCTGGCCCGCATCGGTCATGTCGGTCAGCCCATGCCACTGCGCGGCCGATCCCGGAAAGACGAATGGCCGCCCGGTTTCGCGGCACAGCGTGGCATGGACCGCCAGCGTCGTCCCCATGTTCATCGCATTGCCGACCGCCTTGCCGATCACCGTGTGCGGCCGGTGCACGCTCCAGGTGAAACCGTCGCGTGCCGCCGCGGCAAACAGTTCGTCCTCCTGCGCATAATAGAAATTCTCGACGTCCAGCCGCCCCTGCTCCTCGCGGAACGGCGTTTGCGGCAACGTACCTTTGCCGTAAGCCTCGAACGGCCCCAGATAGTGCTTGAGCCCGGTGACCAGCGCGACATGGCGCGGCCCGGTGGCGGGCGTCAGGCCATTCAGCAGGTTGCGCACCATCGCGGCATTGACGCGGATATTCTCCGCCTCGCTGTCCTGCCGCGCCCAGGTGGTGATGAACACCGCATCGGGCGCGATGTCGGCCAGCGCCGCACGCGTGTTCGCCGCATCGTGCAGGTCTGCGACGACGGGCCGGACGCCGTCCTGCGCCACGGGTCGGCGTGCCAGTCCGTGCACCGTCCATCCCTGCTCTGCCAGCAATGCCGCCGCCGCACTGCCGACAATCCCGCTCGCCCCTACTACCAACGCCGTTTTCGCCATGATCTTCGCACCTTGATCGTTCAAAGATCACAGCTAGGCGTCGCCGGTCGCAGCTTCTAGACGGCACCAAACAGGAACCTAGTCACCAAAAGGTAACCACTCATGCGCCCCGGATCGAACGACGAGGAATGGCGGGAGGATTGCGCCCCGCGCCGCGTGCTGGCGCTGTTCGCGACCAAATGGACCAGCATGATCCTCCACGTGCTCCACGCCCGCCACGCCGGCGCGGCCCGCACCGGCGTCCTCCACCGCAGCCTGCCCGGCATCTCCAAGAAGATGCTGACCCAGACGCTGCGGGAGATGGAAGATGCCGGCCTGTTGACGCGTCATGTCGAAAGCGTTGTACCGCCGGCGGTCGAGTACCGCCTCACCCCCCTCGGCACCCGCTTCGTCGAGCCGGTCGAACTGCTCTACGCCTGGGCGCGCACCAATCCCGACGCCCTCGACCAGCTCGCCCCCCGCCCCACCGCCCGGCGCGTCTGACGCTCTCCCCCGCCGGCTATGTCTGCGGATCGGCCGGCTTGCGCCAGACTTCGATGCGCAGCCCGGGTTCCGGCGTTTTGAAAGCGTCCATCGGGATGGCAAACCCCTTCGCGTTCCATTGAAGCGAATATTCCAGATCGCCCGCCTGAGGACCCGAGGATTTGGAGGGCTCGCCGCTCGGCGGCCCGAGGAGCGCGGTGACCGCCTCGACATAGCGCGCGGATGGCTGGTCCGTCTTGGACATCACCCAACAGCGCATCGGGGCGGCCGGATCGAACAGCGGCATCATCGCACCACTACCCGCCTTGCGATACGTGGTCATACCGTTGCCCGACGGCAGGGCCTTGTCCGCCGCCCACCCCGCCGCCTCCAGCTTTGCGCGGACGCCATCCGCCTTGATGCAGTCGTCCAACGCCTCGGCAATCTGCTGTGGCGAAGCGGTGGGGATCGTCGCCGGACTGTTTTCCATCGCCCAAGCCGACGTGCCACCGGCCGCGAAAAGGCAGAGCGTGACCGCCACCGCCCGATTCGCCAGCCTAAATGCCTCTGCCCCCATCGCATTCCCTCCCCGCTGCCATTCCGGCACGCAGGGCATGATAGACCGGTCGGCGAGGGGCCGGGATATGCATCTTTTTACCGCGGGGTGCGCCCGCACGAACAGCGATCACCGGCATCGGATACGCAAAAACGCCCGCCCGGTCTCCCAGGCGGGCGCTTGCAGCCCGTGAAGATGGCGCCAGGATCAGTAAACGCGCTTCTTCGGCTTGATATAGTCGATATCGTCGGTCAGCGTGTAGTCGTGGACCGGGCGATAATCGATCGCGGTCGCACCGCCCTTGCCGCCCCAGCCGTCGAACGTGGTGATCGTGTGCTTCATCCAGTTCGCGTCGTCGCGCTCGGGGAAGTCCTCGTTCACATGCGCGCCGCGGCTTTCCTTGCGGTTCAGCGCCGACTCCATCGTCACCACCGCCTGCGACACCAGATTGTCGAGCTCCAGCGTCTCGATCAGGTCGGTGTTCCAGATCAGCGAGCGATCCTTGATGCCGACATCCTGCATCCGGTTATAGGTGCCGCGGATCTTCTCGCGACCCTCGGTCAGCAGTTCGTCGGTACGGAACACCGCGCAGTGACGCTGCATGGTCTTTTGCATTTCCGAACGGATCTCCGCGGTCGGCGAGCCGCCGGCGGCGTTGCGGAAATGGTCGAGACGGCCGAGCGACAGCTCCTCCGAACCCTTGGGCAGCGGATTGTGCGGCGTGTTCGGCTTCAACTGGTCCTTGATGCGCAGGCCCGTCGCCCGGCCGAACACCACGAGGTCGATCAGCGAGTTGGAGCCCAGACGGTTGGCGCCGTGCACCGATACGCACGCCGCCTCGCCCACCGCGAACAGGCCCGGGACGATCGAATCGGGGTTGCCGTCGCGCAGGCGCACGACCTCGCCGTGATAATTGGTCGGGATGCCGCCCATGTTATAATGGACGGTCGGCGTCACCGGCAGCGGCTGGCGCGTCAGGTCGACACCGGCAAAGATCTTGCCCGTCTCGGTGATGCCCGGCAGCCGCTCGTGCAGCACCTTGGGATCGATATGATCCAGGTGCAGGTGGATATGGTCGCCTTCCTTGCCGACGCCGCGGCCTTCGCGCATCTCCATCGCCATCGAGCGCGACACGACGTCGCGGCTGGCGAGGTCCTTGGCGGACGGGGCATAGCGCTCCATGAAGCGCTCGCCCTCGGAGTTGGTCAGGTAGCCGCCCTCGCCGCGCGCGCCCTCGGTGATGAGCACGCCCGCGCCGTAGATGCCGGTCGGGTGGAACTGCACGAATTCCATGTCCTGCAGCGCGATGCCGGCGCGCAGCGCCATGCCGCCGCCGTCGCCGGTGCAGGTGTGCGCCGAGGTGGCGGAGAAATAGCAGCGGCCATAGCCGCCCGTCGCCAGCACCACGTTATGCGCGCGGAAACGGTGGATCGATCCGTCTTCCATGCACAGCGCGATCACGCCGCGGCACGCGCCGGCCTCGTCCATGATCAGGTCGAGCGCGAAATATTCGACGTAGAAATCCGCGTCATACTTTAGCGACTGCTGGTACAGCGTGTGCAGCATGGCGTGACCGGTACGATCGGCCGCGGCGCAGGTGCGCTGCGCGGGCGGCCCCTCGCCCATATTCTGCATCATGCCGCCGAACGGGCGCTGGTAGATGCGGCCCTCGTCGGTGCGGCTGAAGGGCATGCCGGCATGCTCCAGCTCGTACACCGCGGCGGGTGCCTCGCGGCACAGATATTCGATCGCGTCCTGGTCGCCGAGCCAGTCGGAGCCCTTGACGGTATCGAACATGTGCCAGGTCCAGTGGTCCGGACCCATGTTGCCGAGCGAGGCGGCGATGCCGCCCTGCGCCGCGACCGTGTGGCTGCGGGTCGGGAACACCTTGGTGATGCACGCGGCCTTCAGGCCCGCCTCGGCGATACCCATGGTGGCGCGCAGGCCCGATCCGCCGGCGCCGACCACCACCGCGTCATAGGTGTGGTCGATGATCTTGTAGGCAGCAGGCATTACGCAGCGGCTCCAAAGGCGATCTTGAGAACGGAGAAGATGGCGACTGATGCGGTCACCGCGGTGAACACGTTGAGGGCGACGAGCGCGGCAACGCGGCTCTCGTCATGCTGGTAATCCTCGATCACCACCTGCAACCCCATGCGGAAGTGCGAGAAGACCGACAGGACGAGCAGGATCATCGGGATCGCAACCCACGCGCTCGACAGCCACATGCGCATCGATTCGTAATCGAATGCGGGCTGGCGCAGGATCGACACGAGCAGCCACACTAGCAGCAGGAAGTTCGATCCCGCGGTCAGCCGGTGGTGAAACCAATGCTTGGCGCCCTGCTTGGACGAACCCAGACCGCGCACGCGGCCGATGCTGGTTCCCGAACGCATCACTTGATGATCCCCAGATAGAGCCAGAACAGCACGGTCAGCGTCACCGACGCGACCATGGTCAGCACGGCATAACGCTTGTTGGTCTTCAGCTCGAACCCCGCGCCCAGGTCGAGTACCAGGTGGCGGATGCCCGTCATCATGTGCTGGAACAGGCAGGCGGTCAGGCCGATGCCGATGACATAGCCGATGATGTTCAGATTGCCGGCATCCGTCGTGAACACGTCGCGGAACGTCGCATAGCTCTCGGCTCCGCCCGCGATCGCGGCCAGAAACCAGACGAGCAGCGCGGTGCCGACGGTCGCCATGCCCGACCCGGTCGCGCGGTGGAGGATGGAGACCAGCATGTGCGGGCCCCAGCGCCAGATCTGGAGGTGGGGCGATAGCGGGCGGGCGGGGTTGCGGGAAGCCAAGGGCAGGTCCTCAGAGCAGTCGATGTCCGGATGATCGCAAACGCCTATGAGGCGAGCGCCCGCGCGATGCAACCCAAGAGCGCATTGCAAGGCCTGGCACCCGGTACCGGGCCGCCGGCGCTACGTTCCTCTAACCGCGCCTTAACCTGTTGGCGGCATACGGATCGACGATCAACAGGGGGATCATTCCTTGGACCATATCGACCTTCCGGTGCCGACCACGATTGCCGCCACCATCGATCTTGATGCGCGGATTCGCGCGTTCGACGGCGGCGACGGCAATCTGCGCCGCCAGGCAGCCGAGTTGTGGGAACTGGTCGAGCCGCGCATCGACGACATCGTCGAGGCCTATTGGGAGCATTGGCGCCGCGCCCATCCCGGTGAGCCCGAATGGACGGTGCTGGACCGCGAACGCCGGGTGGTCGCCGGCCGCGCCTATCTGCGCAATCGCCTGTGCAACCTCAGCGGCCGCGAATGGGTCGAGTCGCTCGAACGCTCGGTGGCCTCGGCCTATGCCAAGGGCGTGTCGACCATGGAGGTGCTCGCCATGTCCTGTGCCAGCGACCGTGCGCTGCTGGCCGCACTGATCGAGCAACTGCCCGTGGGCGATCCCCGGATGCAGCCCGCGATGCATACGCTTCTTCGCCTGTTCGGCATGGAAACCGAACTGACGGTCGAACTGTTCGCCGGCTTTGCCGCACACACCGCGCAGCGTTCGCGCGAACGGCTTGCGGTCGACTTCCAGGGGGGTATCGCCTCCATGGTCGATTCGGCGACGATCGACGGGCAGGATCTCCGCTCCCAGGCGCAGAACGCCTCCACCGCGACGCGCGGCATGCTGGGCAAGTCGAGCGAAGTCGCCGCCGCGGCCGAGCAGTCCGCGGTCGCTATGCGCGAGGCGGCACAGACCGCCGCCGGCCTGATCCGCGCGATCGAGGATGCCCGCTCCGAGGTGGAGGCCGCCGCCGAGATCGCCACCCGAGCCTCTGCTCAGGCGAGCCAGGCGGTGGGCATGTCGGAAACCCTCTCCGATCACGCCAAGTCGATCGAATCGATCCTGGGGCTGATCCGCGACATCGCCGGCCAGACCAACCTGCTGGCGCTCAATGCCACCATCGAGGCGGCGCGTGCCGGCGATGCGGGCCGCGGCTTTGCCGTCGTCGCGCAGGAGGTGAAGAGCCTCGCCAGCCAGACCGCGCGCGCCACCGACGACATCGCCGCCAAGATCGCCGCGATCCAGGCGGCGACCCGCTCCACCGTGGACACCAACGCCTCGATCAAGGCGACCGTGGCGGAGGTTCAGGAGTCGGCCGAGCGGATCCGCTACGCCATGGAGGCGCAGGCCGGCACCGTCACCGCGATCACCGCCGCGGTGGATGAAACCGCGCTTGCGGCCGATTCCATGTCCAACACCATCGCCGCGATCCGCGAGGATACCGAAAGCGTCGCGGACGAGATCGACGCGGTCGGTCGCGGCTTCGACATGCTCGATGGCCGGCTGGGCGATCTGAAGTCGAGCGCGGACCGTTTCATCGCCCGCGTCGCCGCCTGATCCACGCCGGCCCGGAAAAGCAGCAGATGGCAAGGCAAGAGATTGCGGTCGGAACCTGGAGCAGCGCCGAGGAATCCACCTCGGCGATCATGCGCAACTATGACTGGGACAACAGCGTCACCTCCACCTGTGCGGAGATCATGTCGCTGTTGACGGACGAGGACATCGACACGATCTCCCGGACCTTCTGGGATCATTATCTCGGTCAGGCCGAGTTGCGCGACCGGCGCTCGGTCCTCACGCCCGATCGGCTGCGCGACCGCATCGCCAGCAGCGCGCGCTACATCCGCGAGAAATATGGCCGTCCGTTCGACCAGACATGGCTGGACATGGCGGTGGACTACGCGATGCGCGCGCGCGACAGCGGCGTTTCGCTGCGCACGCTGATGAACGCGCTCAACTATTCGCAAAGCCGCACCATGCATGCGCTGGAACAGCGGGTGAAGGGCGACAGCGCGCGCATGTGCCGCCTGGCCGACATGACCGCGCGCATCTCGCTTGCGGAGGCGGGCATCATGGCCAGCGCGCTCGGCCGGTCGGATGCGATGCTGTCCAGGGACGCCCGTCACGAACAGGCGGAAGCGTTTCGCCAGACCATCGCCGGCGCGATCGGCAATGCCGCGGCGCGCGGCGACACCTTGCGCGAGCAGGCGAGCCACGCCGCCGGTTCCACCACCCGCATGCTGGGCAAGTCGCACGAGGTGGCGATCGCCGCCGAACAGTCGGCGCTGGCGATGCGCGAGGCGGCACAGACCGCCGCCGGCCTGATCCGCGCCATGGAGGCCGCGCGCGAGGAAGTGGAAAGCGCCGCCGCGATCACCACCCGCGCCGCGGCGCAGGCGGACGAGGCGGTCGCCCTGTCGGGTGCGCTGTCCGGTCACGCCCGCTCGATCGAATCGATCCTGGGGCTGATCCGCGACATTGCCGGCCAGACCAACCTGCTGGCGCTCAACGCCACCATCGAGGCGGCGCGCGCCGGTGATGCGGGTCGCGGCTTCGCCGTCGTCGCGCAGGAGGTGAAGAGCCTCGCCAGCCAGACCGCACGCGCCACCGACGACATCGCCGCCAAGATCGCCGCGATCCAGGCGGCGACCCATGCCACGGTCGAGACCAATGCCTCGATCAAGACCACCGCGGGTGATGCGCTGCTGATCTCGCAGCGGCTGCGCGGGGCGATGGCGGCGCATGCGCAAACCGTGATCTCGATCACCGCCGCGGTGGACGAGACCGCGCTGGCCGCCGATTCCATGTCGGGCAGCATCGCCGCCATTCGCGAGGATACCGAGACGGTTGCCGGCGAGATCGCGGCGCTCGGCGGCGGCTTCCAGGATGTCGACCGCCAGTTGCACGACCTGTGCGCCGCAGCCGAGGTGTTTTCCGCCAGCGTCGGTTGACGCCTCCCCGGCGCTTGCGGCAGGCGGGCGCGATGACCACCATTCTCCTGACCGGCTCCAGCCGCGGCATTGGCGCCGCGATCGCCGACACGCTGTCCGCCGCGAATGCCACCGTTATCGGCCACGGCACCGCAAGCGGGATCGCCGCCGACTTCGCCGATCCCGCCGCGCCTGCCGCCTTGTGGCAGGCCGCGCTGGCCCGCGCCGGCGGCGCGATCGACGTGCTGGTCAACAATGCCGGCGTTTTCGAGGCGGCACCGCTCGACGCCGGGGACTGGTCCGAGCGGTGGGAGCGCACCATGCGCATCAACCTGACCGCCTCGGCCGAACTCTGCCGCCTCGCCGTCCTGCACTGGCAGGAACGCCGCGCCGCCGGTTGGCAGGGGGATGCGCGCATCGTCAACGTCGCCAGCCGCGCCGCCTATCGCGGCGATTCGCCCGCCCACTGGCATTATGCCGCGTCCAAGGCGGGCATGGTCGCGATGACCAAGACGATCGCGCGCGGCTATGCGGGTGCGGGCATTCTCGCCTTCGCCGTCTGCCCCGGCTTCACCATGACCGGCATGGCCGACGATTATCTCGCCAGCCGCGGCGGCGACAAGCTGCTGGCCGACATCCCGCTCGGCCGCGTCGCCATGCCGGATGAGATCGCCACCACCGTCCGCTTCCTCGCGCTCGACGCGCCCGCCTCGATGACCGGCGCGGTGCTCGACGTGAACGGCGCCAGCTACGTTCGCTGAAGGAGTTCGCATGAGCTGGAAACTCACCCTCCCCTGCACCCGCGCCGAGGCCGAGGCGATCGACGCCGCCGACGATCTCGGGCTGGACGCGGCCCCGGTGCTGATGACCACCGAAACGGTGGAGGACGATACCGAGACATGGCGCCTCGACGCCTATTTCGAGGATGAGCCGGATACCGCCGCCATCGCCGCGGTCCGCGCGCTGGTGCCCAGCGCCAGCGACACCGCGCCCGCGATCGAGGAACTCGGTGACCAGGACTGGGTGACGATGAGCCAGTCGGGCCTGGAGCCGCTGCGCGTCGGCCGCTTCTTCGTCCACACCGGCGCTCACCTCGCCGAAGTACCGGAGGGCGGCCGTGCCTTTCTGATCGAGGCGGGGCAGGCGTTCGGCACCGGCCATCACGAAACCACCAGCGGTTGCCTCGCGATGCTCGATGCGATGGCGGGCACGCCCGTGTCGAACGCGATCGATGTCGGCACCGGTACCGGCCTCCTCGCCTTTGCGGTGCGGCATCTCTGGCCTGATGCCGCGGTGATGGCGACCGATATCGATCCCATGGCGATCATCGTCACCCGCGAAAACGCGCAGGCCAATGCGATCGACCGCGTGGAGTGCATCGTCGCCGACGGTGCGCTGGATGACGCGATCACCGCCGCGGCGCCTTACGACCTCGTCATCGCCAACATCCTGGCCGGCCCGCTCGTCTCGATGGCGCCCGAACTCGCCGCCATCGCCGCACCCGACGCCACGATCCTGCTCGCCGGCCTGCTGGAGACGCAGCGGGACGATGTCACCGCCGCCTATGCCGCCTGCGGCTGCACGGTGGAGGCGGTCGACCGCCGCGGCGACTGGAGCGTCCTGCGCCTCAAGGCCGGCGCCGAACGCTATGTCCCCGCCGCCCCCTTCGACCCCAAGGGTCGCGACGGCTGGGCACTCGATCTGTAGGCGTCCCGCAGTCGCCGCAAAGAGGCGCCATCCCTTTTTCCCGTTCGTGCCGAGTAGAGATCGAGTAGGCTCGTCAGAGCCGTATCGAGAGCTCGTATCGAGGCATCCTCCGCGCGCGGACCTATCGCTCGTCACACGGCTTTGCCGCTACTCGGCACCTGCTCGGGACAAACGGGTAGCTGGCTGCTATCTGATCCCAGACTTCATCCAGCACCCGGCCTTCACTCGGCCGGATGCGTCCCCAGCTTGCCCTGCGCACCGGGTAGCGCCGGGGGTTCGCCCGGCCCCTCGATCAGCGGCCCGCCATCGTCGCCCGGACGATAGGTCAGCAGCTTGTGGCCGAGCTTCGGCCCCAGCCACTGCTCCATCCCGATCGCCAGGCTGAACCCCGCCGGCACGATCAGCAGCGTCAGCAGCGTCGACAGGAACAGCCCGCCGATCACCGTCACCGCCATCGGCTGGTTGAACGATCCATCGCCGGTCAGCGACAGGGCGGTCGGGATCATCCCCGCGATCATCGCCACCGTGGTCATCACGATCGGCTGCGCGCGCTTGTGCCCGGCGTCCAGGATCGCGGCCAGCGGCGGCACGCCGGCGCGCATCTCCTCCAGCGCGAAGTCGATGAGCAGGATCGAGTTCTTGGCGACGATGCCCAGCAGCATCAGCAACCCGATCAGCACCGGCAGCGACACCGGCATCCCGAACAGGTGGAGCGCCACCGCACCGCCCAGCGGCGCCAGCAGCAGCGAGCCCAGGTTCACGAACGGCGGCATCGCGCGGCGATACAGCAGGATCAGCACCGCCAGCACCAGCATCACGCCCGCGAACACCGCAATCACGAAGTTCTGCAGCATTTCCGCCTGCCACTTCGCCTCGCCCGATGCGGCATAATGCACGCCCAGCGGCAGCTTGCTCATATAAGGCAGCTTCAGCACCTTGGCGCGTTCCTCGCCGGCAATCGCGCCGGGCGCCAGGTCCGCGCCGATGATGACGCGGCGTTCCTGGTTGAAGCGCCTGATCTGCGAGGGTCCCGCGCCAAAGCCGATATCGGCCACCACGCGCAAGGGAACGGTGCTGCCGCGCGCGGTCTGCACCGGCAGGTTCTGGATCGTCGACAGGTTGCGCCGGCTATAGGGATCGAGCGCGACGCTGATCGGGATCTGCCGGTCGGGCAGCGAGAATTTCGCCGCGTTCTGCGCGATCTCGCCCTGCGTGGCGATACGGATCGTCTGGCTCAGCGCCGCCGTCGTCACGCCCAGATCGGCGGCAAGGTCCAGCCGCGGCCGGATGACGATCTCGGGCCGCGGCAGATCGCCCTCGACCCGCGGGGAGCGCAGATTGGGCAGCGCCTTCATCTCCTGCACCAGCCCTTGCGCCGCCTTTTCCAGTGCTTCCGGATCGGAACCGGCCAACATGATGGAAACCGCGCGGCCACCGCCGCCGCCACCGCCGCCACCGAAATTGATCCGCGCATCGGCGATCTTGTTCAGCTCGGCCGCGGTTTCCCGCTCGAAATCGGTCGAGGTCCGCACCCGGTCCTTGCGCAGCGTGATCTCCAGGATCGCGCTGCCCGCCTTGATCGTCTCGACCGCGGACTTCACCTCCTGTTGCTGGCGCAGGATGCCCGACACCTGATCGGCCACCGCTTCGGTCTGCTCCAGCGTGGTGCCCGGCACCATGGTGATCGACAAACGGCTGAAATCATTGTCACGCGGCGGCTGGAAGGTGAAGGGCAGCGTCGCGAACGCGACGATCGTGGCGACGAACGCCAGCCCGCCCAGCCCCATCGTCTTCCACCGATTGGCCAGCGTCCAGCGCAGCACGCTCATATAGCGGTCCATCGCCGGGCCCTCGCCATGCTCGGCATGGCCATGCGCCTTCAGGAAATAGGCCGCGACCATTGGCGTGATCAGGCGTGCGACCGCCAGGCTCATCAGCACCGCGACGACCACGGTGATGCCGAAATTCTTGAAGAACTGGCCCGCAATGCCCGGCATCAGCCCGACCGGCAGGAACACCGCGACGATCGAGAAGGTGGTCGCGACCACCGCCAGCCCGATTTCGTCGGCCGCGTCGATCGATGCCTGATAGGCCGATTTGCCCATCCGCATGTGGCGCACGATATTCTCGATTTCCACGATCGCGTCGTCGACCAGCACGCCCGCCACCAGGCTGAGCGCCAGCAGCGTCATGAAGTTCAGGCTGAACCCCATCAGCGCCATGATCCAGAAGGTCGGGATCGCCGACAGCGGAATGGCGAGCGCCGAGATCAGCGTCGCCCGCTTGTCGCGCAGGAACAGGAACACCACGATCACCGCCAGCACCGCGCCCTCGATCAGCGCGCGGATCGCCTCCCGGTACTGGTGCTTGGTATAATCGACGCTGGTGAACTGCTCGACGAAGCGGAACTTGGGGTTCTCCTTCTGGATCTTCGCCAGTTCCGCCACCGTCGCATCGTACAGCGCGACCTCGGAGGCGCCGCGTGCGCGCTGGATGCCGAAGCCGACCACCTGGCGCCCGTTCGCCTTGAACAGGCTGGTCTGTTCCAGCGAGGTGTCGCGGATCTCGGCGATGTCGGCCAGGCGCACGGTGCCCGGCTGGCCGTTGCCCAGCGGGATCTGCAACTGCGCCAACTCGCGCGCCGTCTCGGCGCTGCCGACGATGCGCAGCGACTGTTGCGCGCCGCCGATATCGGCCCGGCCGCCTGCCGCGTTCTGGTTGATCGCGCGCAGCGTCTGGTTCACCTGCGCGGCGGTGATGCCCAGTGCCTGCATCCGGCCCGGGTCCAGGATCACGCGCACCGCGCGCTCCACGCCGCCGGTCATCTCCACCTTCTGCATGCCCGGAATACCGAGCAGCCGCTTGACGACCACCGTGTCGACAAAGGCGGACAGTTCTTCCAGCGTCACGTCGGTGCTCGCCACCGACCAGGTCGCGATCGAGTCGTTGTTGATGATCACGCGGCTGACGTTCGGCTCGATCACGCCGTCGGGCAGTTCGGACCGGACCTGCGCCACCGCGTCGCGCACGTCGGTAACCGCGCGGTCCACCGGCGTGGCGAAGCTGAACTGCACGAAGGTGCCGCTCGATCCTTCGCTGATCGTCGAATTGATCTCGTCCACGCCTTCCAGCCCGCGGATCGCGGCCTCGATGCGCGTGGTGATCTGCGTCTCGATCTCGCTGGGCGCCGCGCCCGGCTGGCTCACCTGCACCCATACCGCCGGAAAGGTGATCTCCGGGCTGTCGTTCACCTGCATGCGGTTGAACGAGATAAGCCCGGCGATCGTCAGCGCCATGAACAGGACGAGCGGGACGACCGGGTTGCGGATCGCCCAGGCGGACATGTTGCGGAAGCCCATGGGATCAGCGCGCCTTCTGCACCGATGGTTTGATGACCTGGCCCGGCGTCAGGAACGCGCCCGCGGTCAGCACCACGCGCTCGGTCCCGTTCAACCCGTCCAGCACGGCAACGCCGTTGTCGGATGCCTCGCCGGTCTTCACCACGCGGCGCTCCACCTTGTTGTCCTTGCCGACGACATAGACATAGGTCGCCTTGTCGTCGCTCAGGATCGCCGTCTCGGGCAGCAGCGGCGCCACCGCCGTGCTGCCGTTGATCGCGGCCGTGGCGAAGCCGCCGGGGCGAAGCGCCGGGTCGTGGCGCAGGGCGATGCGGACCACGCCCTGGCGGGTCTGCGCGTCGATCACCGGCGAGATCTGCCAGACCTCGCCCTCGAAACTGCGGTTCGACCCCACGGGCGTCACCCGCGCGCGCGATCCCACCGACAGCCCGGCCAGATCGCTTTCCGACACCGCCGCGCGCAGCTCGACCTGCCCGTCCTGCTCCAGCCGGAACAGCACGCCGCTGCCCGAACTGACGATCTGTCCCGGCTCGGCGGTGCGCGTTAGGATCAGCCCGGCGGCCGGCGCGCGAATGTCCAGCCGGCCGTTGCGGGCCCGCGCTTCCGCCAGGCTCGCCTGCGCCGCCTTTACCCGCGCCGCCGCCGCATCGCGCGTCGCCTCGCGCCGCTGCAGGTCCGCCTTCGAGATGAACCCGCGGTCGACCAGCGTCTTGGCCCGGTCCAGCTCCGCCTGCGCCAGCACCTGGTCCGACCGTGCGACCGACACCTGCGCCGCCAGTTGCGCCGCCGTCTGCGTCTGCACCGACCGGTCCACCGTCGCCAGCACCTGCCCCGCCTTCACCCACTGCCCGGGCTCCACCAGCACCCGCGTGATCATCCCGCCCTCGCCGGCGATACCGATCGGCAGATCACGGCGCGCCGCCAGCGTGCCCGTCGCCGACACCGTACGCGCCACCGTCTGCCGCCCCGGTACACTCACCGTCACCACCGGCGCCTGCGAAGCATCGTCGCCCGCCGGTCTTGCCGCCTCGTTCTTCTTGCCCCCGAACAGGAACCACGCCGCCACCGCCAGCACCACGATCGCTGCCACGACCCACGGCCACCGCCGCCGACGCGGCGCCTCCGGTGCCGGCAACGCCAGCCGCTCCTCCTGCTCGATCGCCCCGGTTTCGTAGTTCATGCCCGCCATCAATCCTCGCCCGGCCCACCGGCCCCCGACAGGGCTGTGTTATCGGAATATATCACTTCGCTCAAGCCCGTGATTGCCCTTGCTTATGTCGGACGATTACGGCGTCCATGTGTCGATCCGGGGCACCTGTACGTTCAGCCCCCGTTTTGCGCAGGCACGCCAAGGAGCGTCCACCGCTATTTAGGGGAAACAGGCATGAAGACGATGTTCGCACTGGCGCTGGCCACCGCACCGCTGATGGGCGGTGCCGCCGCCGCGCAGGGCGTGCCGCAAACCGTGGAGCCGCTCGTGCCCGCCGCCGGCACGATCCTGGACGTCAGCGCAGAAGGACGCACGACCCGCGTTCCCGATCTGGCGACGATTCGCGCAGGGGTCGTATCGCAGGGGGCCACCGCCGCCGCCGCGCTGTCGGACAACGCCCAGCGCATGACCCGCGTTCTCGCCGCCCTCAAGCGCGCCGGCATCGCCGAGCGCGATGTGCAGACCGCCACCGTGCAATTGCAGCCGCAATATCGCTACGGGGAGAACGTCCCGCCGGTCATCACCGGCTATCAGGCGACGAACAGCGTCGCCATCCGCTTCCGCGACGTCGCCCGGTCGGGCACGATCCTCGACACGCTGGTCGCGCAGGGCGCCAACCAGATCGAGGGTCCGAACCTGTCCATCGACAAGCCCGATGCCGCGCTGGACGAGGCGCGCCAGGATGCGGTCGCCCGCGCCCGCGCGCGCGCCGACCTGTATGCAAAGGCGTCGGGCCTGCGCGTCCTGCGTATCGTCTCGATCGCGGAGGGCGGCAGCGATGCCGGCGGCCCTGAGCGCCCCATGGCCTTTGCCGTCTCGATGCGGGCCAAGGCCGATGCCCCTACCGAGATCGCGGCGGGCGAGCGCGACGTGACGGTCTCGCTCAACGTTCGCTTCCTGCTCGGGCAATAGGCAAAGGAAAACCCTCTTTCCGCATCGGGGAAGAGGGTCGGGAGGCAAAAGAAAACCCTCTCCCCGGTGGGGGAGAGGGTCAGGGGGCCGCCCAACGGCTTTGAGCCTGCGAGCCCCCTCAAGCCTTTCCGGAGAAAGGCAGCGTTCCGATTTAGCGCACCCGGCCGCGACGGACCAGGTTCACGATCGCGAGCAGCACGACCGCACCCAGCAGCGACACCAGGAACGAATAGATCGTCAGGCCCGAATTGTTGATCGAACCGCCCGAGAAGATCAGGCCGCCGATGAAAGCGCCGACGATACCGACGACGACGTTAAGCAGAATGCCCTGCTGGGCGTCGGTGCGCATGATGATGCTGGCCAGCCAGCCGATGACGCCACCGATAATCAGCCAAAGAATAATACCCATGGTCTTCCCTCCGTTGGGCCCGCAAGCGGGTCGCAGGGATAGACGTACAAACCCATATTGTTGTTCCACCCGCGTATCGTAAAGCTTGACAATCGCTGGGGAAAGGATCGGTGCACCGCGCGGGCAAACCGCCCCCCGACGGGAGGGCGGCCCACCGTTCACCGCAACATGTTCACCGCGTTCAATATTTCTGCTGGCGCTCGTACAGAGTGCGGTAATGCTGGATGCGCGTCACCCGCAGCCCCGGCATGCCCGACCGGTCGATCGCGCGCTGCCATCCGGCAAATTCCTCCACCGACAGGCCGTAGCGCTGGCACACCTCGTCGACGGACAACAGGCCGCCATTGACCGCCGCGACCACCTCCGCCTTGCGGCGGACGACCCAGCGCGTCGTGCTGGGCGGGGGCAGCGTGTCCAGGGTCAACGGTTCGCCGAGCGGACCGATCACCTTGGCGGGGCGGATTTTCTGGTTCTCGATCATCATTGTCCCCCGAAACGCTCCGCTCCTGCCCAGGCGCGGTCGTACCAGTCGAGCTTGAAGATCGGCTGAAATGCCACGGTTAACAGCGCCTTCACTCCTTCTTCCATGCGGTCAGCGCGCCTGCCATCGGCCCGTTGAACGCTCCGTCCAGCGGCGCGAACAACCGGGGATCCGCCGCCGCGCGCACGAATCCGGCCTGTCGCACCGCGGTGGGGCTCGCCGCTTGGCGCGCCGCCACCCCCACCATCAACACCGCAAGGTCGCTTGGCAGAACCGTGAGCTCGATCTCGCGATCGAAACGAGGAAAGCTCAGGTCCAAGAAGGCGCCTCTTGCTGCCGGGGTGGAGTGACCCGCTTAGCGACGGAGGATGAATGGCTGGTAAAAATGCTGTAAATTTCTGATGTTCACTGCCAGTCAGTTGATCGAAATCAAAACCGCGGGATGCCGGCGAAAGGCGCGCATCCCGGCTTGTCTTTGCATGTTCGCCCTCCCGCCCCTATGTGCGCGTGCATCATGGACGAAGCGGTGGATTTCCAGCTCGGCGGCGACGCGCGGGGCAAGCGGATCGTGGTGGCGATGTCGGGCGGCGTCGACAGTTCGGTGGTGGCGGCACTTGCCGCGCGCACCGGGGCGGAGACGATCGGCGTCACCCTGCAACTCTACGACCATGGCGAGGCGGTGGGCCGCGCTGGCGCCTGTTGCGCCGGGCGCGACATCCGCGACGCACGCGCGGTCTGCGACCGGTTGGGCATCGCCCATTACGTCTTCGATCACGAAACCAGCTTCCGCACCCAGGTGGTCGATCGCTTTGCCGACGAATATCTGGCGGGGCGCACCCCCATCCCTTGCGTTCAGTGCAACATGGGGCCGAAATTCACCGATCTCCTGGCCCTTGCCCGCGATCTCGGCGCCGATTGCCTCGCCACCGGCCATTATGTCCGCCGCATGATCGGCGAGGACGGGGCCGAACTGCATCGCGGCGCCGATCCCGCCCGCGACCAGAGCTATTTCCTGTTCGCCACCACCCGGACGCAGCTCGATTTCCTGCGCTTTCCGCTGGGCGCCCTGCCCAAGCCCCGCGTGCGCGAGATCGCCGCCGAACTGGGCCTCGGCGTCGCGGCCAAGCCCGACAGCCAGGATATCTGCTTCGTGCCCGACGGCGACTATGCCGGCCTGGTCAAGAAGCTGCGCCCGGATGCCGACACCCGCGGCGACATCGTCGACCTGGCCGGTCGCAAGCTGGGCGAGCATCGCGGCCTGATCCACTACACCGTCGGTCAGCGCCGCGGGCTGGAGATCGGCGGCAGTCCCGAGCCGCTCTATGTCGTCCGCCTCGATGCCGACACCCGCCGCGTCGTCGTCGGTCCGCGCACCGCACTGGCGGTGGACGCGGCCCGGCTGACCGACCTCAACATCCTCGGCCCGCTCGGTGGTCCGCTGACCGCCAAGGTCCGCTCGATGGCGCGACCGGTCCCCGCGCGCATGGTCGGGGACCGGCTGGTCTTCGACGCACCCGAATACGGCGTCGCCCCCGGCCAGGCCGCGGTGCTCTATGCCGGCGACCGGGTGCTCGGCGGCGGCTGGATCGCCGCGACCGAGGCGGCGACGCTGGCGGCATGAGCCGGATCGCGCAGCTGCAGGCCGAGATGGAGGCCGCCGCCGCCGCGCTCGATTTCGAGCGTGCGAAGCGCCTGCGCGACGAGATCAGCCTGTTGCGCGGATCGGATGCGGAGGCGGCCGATCCCACCGGCCTGCGCCGCCAACAGCCGGGCGCCATGGGTCTGGGCACCAGCCGCCAGCGTGTCGAGCCGCCCGAGGGCTGGACCCCGCCGCCGCGCCCCGATCCGATGACGAAAGGCCGCTCGCGCCGCCGTTAGGGCAGCAGGAACGTGCCTTCGATCACCGTCACGCACGTCCCGCCCAGCACGACCCGGTCGCCATCCAGCGTGCACCGCAGCCGCCCGCCACGCGCGCTCGCCTGAAACGCGCTGAACCGGTCGCGCCCCAGCCGCTGCGTCCAGTACGGCGTCAGCACCGCATGCGCCGATCCCGTCACCGGGTCCTCATCCACCGCAAAGGCCGGCACGAACACCCGGCTGACCACGTCCGTCGCCTCGCCCGGCGCGGTCACGATCACCACAAAGGGGCCTTGCGCGGCCAGCGCGCGCATGTCGGGCACGCAATCCCGCACCGCCGCCTCGTCCGCCACCACGACGACCACATAGCCCTTGTCGTGGAACAGCACCGCCTCGGCCGTGACGCCCAGCGCCGCGACCACCCCCGGCATCTCCTGCGGCGTCGGCGCCCATGCCGGCAAGGCCATGGCATAGGCCGCCCCGTCGCGCGCCACCTCCAGCACCCCCGCCTGCCGCGTCGCGAAGCGCACCGCCGCCCGGTTGGTGTCCGACGACAGCACGACATGCCCGCTGGCCAGCGTCGCATGGCCGCACAGCGCCACCTCGGTGCCCGGCGTGAACCAGCGCAGCTCGAAATCCGCCTCGCCGCCCTCGACCGGCACCAGGAAAGCGGTTTCCGACAGGTTGTTCTCCTGCGCGATCTTCAGCAGCGTCGCATCGTCCGGCCAGCGCGACAGCGGCATCACCGCCGCCGGATTGCCGCCGAACGCCGCATCGGCGAACGCGTCCACCTGGGTAAAGGGAATGCGCATCGAACAGTCCTTACAGCCGCTTGCCGAACCAGTGCGGCGTCACATCCGCCTCGACCAGCGGATTGTCGGTATCGACATGCCCTTCGGGGTCGAGATGGATCAGCACCTCCACCTTGGGAAAGGCACGGCGCAGCGCCACCTCGACATCCTCGACGATATCGTGCGCGGCCGCGACGGTCAGCGTCGCGTCCACCTCCATGTGGAACTGCGCGAAGTCATGGCTGCCCGAGCGGCGGGTGCGGAAGTCGTGAATGCCCTTCAGCCCCGGCTGGCGCGCCGCCACGTCCAGAAAGGCCGCGCGCTGCTGGTCCGGCCATTCCTTGTCCATCAACTGGTCGATCGCGTTGGACGACGCCTGGAACGCGCCATATGCCAGCCACAGCGCGATCGCGATGCCGAAGATCGGGTCCGCCCCGTGCCAGCCGGCATATTGATCCAGCGCGATCGCGACGATCACGGACGCGTTCAGCAGCACGTCCGACTGGTAATGGACATTGTCCGCCATGATCGCGACCGATCCGGTCTGCCGGATCACGCGACGCTGATACCAGAGCAGCAGCGCGGTCGCGCCGATCGCGACCAGCGACACGCCGATGCCAAATTCGGCCGCCTGGGTGGGCTGGGTCTCGCCCAGCGCCATGATCGCGCGCCACGCGATGCCGGCCGCGGATGCGGTGATCAGCGCGACCTGGAACAAGGCGGCCAGCGCCTCCGCCTTGCCGTGCCCGAACCGGTGGTCATGATCGGCCGGCGTCGCCGCCAGCCGCACGCCGTACAGCGTGACGAGGCTGGCGAGCAGGTCGAGCGCGGTATCCGCCAGGCTGCCCAGCATCGCGACCGAGCGCGTGTGCCACGCCGCAAAGCCCTTCAGCCCCAGCAGGAACAGGGCCATCGCGACGCTGGCCAGTGCCGCGCGCGTGGCAAGCGGGATCATGCGCCGGCGTTCTTCCCAGGTCATGGGAACAACAGCCCCTCGCGCCACCCCGCGCCTTCCGCAACGAACAGCCGCCGCTCGTGCAGCCGGTGGGCCCGGTCCTGCCAGAACTCGATCCGGGTCGGCGCGACGCGGTATCCGCCCCAATGCGGCGGCCGCGGCACGTCCTGCCCCTCGAACCGCGCCTTCATCGCCTCGAACCGCGCCTCGAACGTTTCGCGCGAATCCAGTGGCCGCGACTGGTCCGACGCCCAGGCGCCAAGCTGCGAGTCGCGCCCGCGACTGGCGAAATAGGCATCCGATTCGGCATCGGTGACGCGCGTCACCGGCCCCTCGATCCGGATCTGGCGGCGCAGCGATTTCCAGTGGAACAGCAGCCCCGCCTTCGCATCCGCGCCCAGGTCCTGTGCCTTGCGGCTTTCCCGGTTGGTGTAGAACACGAAGCCGCGCGCATCATGCCCCTTCAGCAGCACCATGCGCACAGAGGGTTGCCCGGCGGCATCGACGGTGGCCAAGGCCATCGCATTGGGGTCGTTGGGTTCGCTCGCCCTGGCTTCTGCGTACCAGGCGTCGAACAGTTCGAAAGGGCTATCGGCCATCGCCGCTCCATACGCCTTTCGCCGTCGAAAACCAACGCCATGCCCGTGCCGGAACGAGTCCGCCTGTTCACGGATTAAATCGCTCGCGAATTGAATCGCCGCCGCAACGGAAAGGACGACGATGCCCGCACGCGCCTATTGGCAAGGCCAGATCCGCCTCGCGCTGGTGTCGATCCCGGTCGAGATCTATTCGGCCACCAAAAGCGGCGCGACCGTCAGCTTCAAGCAGATTCACGAACCCAGCGGCAAGCCGATCCATTATGAAAAGGTGGTGACCGGCATGGGCCCGGTGGACACCGACGAGATCATGAAGGGTTACGAGATTTCCAAGGGCGAGTTCGTGCTGCTGGAGCAGGACGAGATCGACGCGGTAAAGCTCGAATCGAAAAAGACGCTCGAACTCACCCAGTTCGTCGACGCGCACGAGATCGACGTGCTGTATTACGAGAAACCCTATTTCGTCGTCCCCGCCGACGATCTGGCGGAAGAAGCGTTCATCGTCCTGCGCGAGGCGCTGCGCCGATCGAAAAAGGTCGGGCTGGGCCAATTGGCGCTGCGCGGCCGCGAATATGTCGTCAGCCTGAAGCCGTGCGGACGCGGCATGGTGCTGGAAACGCTGCGCTACGCCGACGAGGTGAACAAGGCGCAAAGCTATTTCCGCGAGATCCCGGATGCCAAGCCCGACCCCGAACTGCTCGACCTCGCCCAGGCGCTGATCGACAAGAAAAGCGCCGCTTTCGATCCGCAGGAATTCCACGACCGCTATGTCGATGCGCTGAAAGGCCTGATCGAACGCAAGCGCAAGTCGAAAAAGGGCGCCCGGATCATCGAGGAGGATGACGACAAGGGCCCCTCCGGCGCCAACGTCGTCGACCTGATGGCCGCGCTCAAGAAGTCGATGGAGAAATCGGGGGGCACCAAGCCTGCGGCCAAGAAGGCGCCCGCGAAGAAATCCGCGGCGAGGAAACGTGCATAGCTTTCGCCCTCTCCCCGTGGGGGCGAGGGAGCCAGCCGGAACCGCCCGATGACCGACCCCCTCGCGCGCTACAACGCCAAGCGCGACTTCACCCGGACCGCCGAACCCGCCGGCACCCTCGCGCCCGGCAAGGGCTCCGGACAGGCGCGCTTCATCGTCCAGAAGCATGACGCCACCCGCCTCCACTGGGATTTCCGGCTGGAGGTGGACGGCGTGCTGAAAAGCTGGGCGGTCACCCGCGGCCCCAGCCTCGACCCCGACGAGAAGCGGCTTGCGGTCCGCACCGAGGACCACCCGCTCTCCTATGCCGGCTTCGAGGGCACGATCCCGGCCGGCGAATATGGCGGTGGCACCGTCATGCTGTGGGACCGCGGCACCTGGGCGCCGGTGCAGGGCAAGTCCGCTGCCGACCTCGACAAGGGCCACCTCCATTTCGTGCTCGATGGCGAGCGGATGAAGGGCGAATGGCTGCTCATCCGCCTGAAGCCCAAGGCCCGCGAAAAGCGCGAGAACTGGCTGCTCCGCAAGATCGCCGACGATTTTGCCGGCGGCACCGACACGCTGACCGAGGACGCGCTGACCAGCGTCACCACCGGCCGCACCATGGTCGAGATTGCCGAGAACAAGCCGCCCGCGCGCAAGACCGCCGCCAAGAGGAAGGCACCCAAACGCGCCAGCGGCAAGGGGGCCGCCCTGCCCGATTTCCGCCCGCCCGCCTTGTGCACGCTCGTCGACCACGTGCCCCCCGGCAATGCCTGGGTGCATGAGATGAAATATGACGGCTACCGCGCGCTCGTCGCGGTTGCCGGCGGCACGGCCCGGGTCTTCACCCGCAACGGCCTCGACTGGACGGACAAGTTCCCCGGCATTGCGGAGGCCGCATCGGCGCTTCCCGTCACCGCCGCGCTGATCGATGGCGAGATCGTCGCGTTCAAGGATGGCCGCCCCGATTTCTCGACGCTCAAGGACGCGATCGGCAGCGGCGGCGCGATGACGCTCTTTGCCTTCGACCTGCTCGCACAGGATGGCGAGGACCTGACCGCCCTCCCCCTCGTCCAGCGCAAGGCCCGGCTGCAACCGCTGATCGCGCACGACGACCGCCTGCTCTATGCCGAACATATCGTCGGCGCCGGCGAACAGCTTTTCGCCTCGTTGTGCGGCGAGGGGATGGAGGGCGTCGTCTCCAAGCGCGCCGACAGCCCCTATCCGAACGGGCGCAGCAACGACTGGCTGAAGATCAAATGCCTGCACCGCCAGGAGTTCGTCGTGCTGGGCTGGCTTCCCTCCGACAAGCGTCGCGGCTTCAAGTCGCTGCTGCTCGGCGTCCACCGGGAGGGCGAACTCCGCTACGCCGGCAAGGTCGGCACCGGCTTCACGCAGGATGCGATGACCGAATTGCGCGAGGCGCTGGATGCCCGCCCCGTCGATGCCGCACCGGTCAAGGCCCCCCGCGCGATGACCCGCGGCGCCCGCTGGGTAAAGCCCGAGCTGGTCGCGGAAATCGCCTTTACCGAAATGACGCCCGACGGCCTGCTCCGCCATCCCAGCTTCCTCGGCCTGCGCGGCGACAAGCCTGCCAGCGATGTCGTCATCGAGGAGCCCGCCCCCCTGCCCGGCACGCCCCGGCCCGACGCCGTCACCATCACCCATCCCGAACGGGTGATCTTTCCCGACAGCACGCTGACCAAGGGCGACCTTGCCGCCTATTGCCGGGCGATCGCCCCGGTCATGCTCCCCTGGACCGCCAACCGCCCGGTTAGCCTGGTGCGCTGCCCACAGGGGCGCGCTCGCGCCTGCTTCTTCCAGAAACACGACGCCGGCAGCTTCGGCGAACAGGTCCATCATGTCGACGTCACGGAAAAGGACGGCTCGGTCGAACCCTATCTCTACGTCACCGATGCCGACGGGCTGGCCGCCTGCGTGCAGATGGGCTCGATCGAGTTTCACGGCTGGGGGTCGTCGGTCGCCACGCTCGAACAGCCCGACCGGATGATCTTCGATCTCGACCCCGACGAGGGCCTCGACTTCGCCGACACCAGAGGGGCCGCCGAGCATCTGAAGAACCAGTTGGCCGAACTCGGCCTGACCAGCTTCCCGCTGCTGTCCGGCGGCAAGGGCATCCATGTCGTCGTGCCGCTCACGCCCCGGGCCGAGTGGCCCGCGGTGAAGGATTTCGCCGACCGCTTCGCCCGCGCCCTTGCCCAGGCCGAACCCGACCGCTTCGTCGCCGTCGCCACCAAGGCGAAGCGAAAGGGCCGCATCTTCATCGACTGGCTGCGCAACCAGCGGGGGGCGACCGCGATCCTGCCCTATTCGGCCCGCGCCCGCGCCCATGCCCCGGTCGCCGCCCCGGTCTCCTGGACCGAACTCCGCAACATCCACACCGCCGCCCGCTGGACCATCGCCGACGCCGCCGAACTGCTCGACCGCGCCGGCAGCGCGGCCCTTGCCGGCTGGGGCATCGCCGACCAGGCGCTGCCCGATCTTTGAACCTGCCCCCGATTCCCGGTTGCGCGCGATCCGGAAACAGTGGAACGGTCCACCGCAGCAAGGCTTACGGCAGGCGTACGGCAAGACCATGGGAACAGCGATGGCGACGCAGATCGACGCTTGCGCGCATGCCGGCCGATGGATCGCCGATTATTGTGCCGGGGCTCCCGCGCATGACGTGCTGTGCGCCGGCGACCGCGCCGCCTGGCACGCCACGCTGGAGGAACTCGCCGCCGTCGCTCCCGACGGGCTCGGCCATGCGCGCGAACGGGTGCAGCGCCACGCCGCCGACATGGGCACCGGCTTTCGCATCCCCGGCGAATCGGACGAACGCCCCTGGCCCGTTTCGCCCGTCCCGCTGCTGATCCCCGCCGCCGAATGGGCGACGATCGCCGCCGGCGCGGTGCAGCGCGCCACCCTGATGGAGGCGATCACCGCGGATCTCTACGGCCCCGGCCGGCTGGTGGCCGACGGCCATATCCCCGCCGCGCTCGTCACCGGCAGTCCGCATTTCCTGCGCCCGATGGTCGGCCTGCCCCCGCCCGGCGGCCATCATCTCAGCTTCGTCGCGTTCGATCTCGCCCGCGGGCCCAGCGGCGAATGGCGCGTGCTGGCCGATCACCTGCGCGGCCCCGCAGGCGCGGGCTATGCCCTGGAAAACCGGCTGGCGGTCAGCCGCACGCTGGGCGGGCTCCAGGCCCGGCTGAACGTACAGCGCCATGCCCCCTTCTTTGCCGCCTTCCGCGCCGGCCTCGCCGCCCAGTGCCGCCGCACCGATCCGCGCATCGGCATCCTCACCCCCGGCCGCTACAATCCCTCCTACCCCGAACAGGCGCACCTCGCCCGCTATCTCGGCCTGTTGCTGGTCGAAGGCGCCGACCTCGCCGCACTGGAGGGCAAGGTCTATGTCCGCACCGTTGGCGGGCTGAAGCGGATCGATGCGCTGTGGCGCCGGCTCGACCCGCGGCTGCTCGATCCGCTCGCCTTCGACACCCATTCGCAGATCGGGGTGCCCGGCCTGATCGACGCCTATGCCGCGGGCGAGGTCATCCTGGCCAATGCACCGGGCGCGGGCATGCTGGAAAGCCCGGCGGTATCCGCCTTCCTCCCCGGCCTTGCCCAACACCTTCTGGGCGAGCAGCTGCGCCTGCCCACCATCGCCACCTGGTGGTGCGGGGCCGACGCGGAACGCGACCATGTGCTGGCGAATCTGGACCGGTTGCTGGTCGCCCCCGCCTTCGCCGCCCGGCCGCTCGGCCTGCCCGCCGGCCCCCGCCCCGGCGCCGGCCTGTCCACCGCCGAGCAGCAGGCGCTGCGCGAGGACATGGCCCGCCGCCCGCAGGATTATGTCGGGCAGGAGATGGTACAGCTTTCCACCATGCCCGTGGTGGTGGACGATCGGCTGGTTCCCCGCCCCTTCACGCTGCGGGTGTTCGCCGCCCGCGATGCCGATGGCCGCTGGATCGTCCTGCCCGGCGGCTTCGGCCGGATCGGCGAGCAGGCGGATGCCACCGCCTCCGTCATCGGGGAGGGCATCTGGTCGGCCGATGTCTGCGTGCATGGTGACGATCCGGTCGCGCCGGTATCGCTGCTCGCCGCCCCCGATTCGCTGCATGTCCGGCGCAATCCCGGTACGCTGCCCAGCCGCGTGGCCGACAATTTCTACTGGCTCGGCCGCTATCTGGAACGCGGCGAGGCCCTGCTGGCGGCGATCCGCGTCATGCTCGGCAACTCGATTGATGCCGATGGCGGCGCCGCGCTGGCCGACCGCACCGTCGGCCGCCTGGCAGGCCTGATCACCGGTGCCGGCGCGGCGCCCTCCCCGCCCAGCCTGCGCCGTGCCGACCTGACCCAGTTCGCCCGCACCGCGATGGAGGACGAGCGCCATCATTCGGTCGCCGCGATCAACCGGCTGGCCCGCGCAATCGGCGCAGGGTCGCGCGACCGGCTGTCGGCGGACATGGTGCGCCTGCTGGAGGCGCCGTTTCCCTCGCATCGCGGCCTGCTCGACCGTGCCGGCTCGCTTCAGCGCCGCTATGCCGCGATCGCCGGGTTGTCAGCCGAACATATGGTGCGCACCACCGCATGGCGCTTCCACGATCTCGGCCGCCGCGTCGAACGCGCCATGGCACTTGCCCGCGCCTGTCGGCTGTTCGGCATGGCCGGCGCGTCCGCCGACGATCTGTCGACCCTGCTCGATCTCGCCGACAGCCAGATCAGCTATCGCCAGCGCTATCCCACCGGGCTTGCCCGCGTCGCCGTGATCGATCTTGTCGCACTCGATCCCAACAATCCGCGCGCGCTCGCCTTCCAGGCGCAGCGTATCGCCGCACTTCTGGCGGAACTTCCCGTCCTGTCGGATGACGAAATGGCCGAACCCCAGCAGGCGCAGGCGACCAAGTTGCGCGCCCTCGTCGACACCGCCGATGCCGCCACGCTCGACGCCGACCTGATGGGCGAGGTCGAACACCGGCTGACCGCGTTGTCGGAGGCGATCGCCCGCCGCTATTTCCTGCAAGGCGCCGAACCGCTGCGCGCTGGCGGACTGACGCTCGCCTGATGCGCTACGATATCCGCCACGTCACCCGCTTCGATTATGGCGCGCAGGTCAAGTTCGCGCGCTGCAACCTGCGCCTGCGCCCGATCGACTGGCCCGGCCAGCGGATCGAGGATTATGCGCTGACCGTCGAGCCCACCGGCCGCACCGCGCCAGCGCTGGCCGAGGCCGGTCTTGCCCATGTCACCCGCCTCGTCGTCGACCGCGCGGTGCAGACGCTCACCATCGAGAGCCGCGCCCGCGTCCTCGTCGACCGCCTCGTCCCCGTTCCCGACGCATCCGATCCCACGCTCGCCGACATCGCCCGGATGGCGCGCGGCAGCGGCGACCTGTCGCCTGCCGGCCCCGCCAACTACATCTTCCCCTCTGGCCTCATCCCGCTCGACCGCGACATCGCCGCCTGGTGCGCGCCCGACCTCTCCCCCGACCGCAACGCGCTCGAAGCCGGCATTGCGCTGGCCCGCCGTATCCAGGACGAATTCGCCTTCGACGCCACCGCCACGCTGGTCGACACGCCCCCGCACGAGGCGTTCCGCCACCGCCGCGGGGTGTGCCAGGATTTCGCGCAGATCATGATCACCGGCCTGCGCGCCGCCGGCCTGCCCGCCGCCTATGCCTCGGGCTATATCCGCACCCTGCCCCCGCCCGGACAGCCCCGGCTGGTCGGCGCCGATGCTACCCATGCCTGGGTGCTACTGTGGTGCGGGCCGGTGCGCGGCTGGGTGGGGCTCGACCCCACCAACGGCATCTGGATGGCCAGCGATCACATCGTCATGGCGATCGGCCGTGACTATGCGGAGATCGCACCGGTCGACGGCGTCGTGCTGGGATCGGGCGCGCAGAAGATGGACGTCAGCGTCGACGTCGCACCGCTCGACGAATAACGGCCCCTCCTGAAAGGGGGAGGGGCCGCCGGTTCACTTCGTTACCGCATTCTCGTTGCCGACATCCGGGTCATCGTCGGTCCCGCCTTGTCCGGTGCCGTGGTAATCGATCTCCGTCTGGCCACCATGGCCCATGAAGCCGCTGTTATCGCCCTTCTTTCCCGTATGCGGATTGGGATAGGCGCCGCCGTCGCTTTCGCTGCCGCCCTGTTTGCCGTGCGTGATGTTGGTGCCATCGGGCGCGCCCTTCAGGCCATCGCCGCCGGTCGCCTGGTTCCGTTCGGTCATGATTCTCTCCTTCGCTGCCACGCACAACGCATCAGCGCCGCGTTGCGCTCCGCGCCGCGCTGCCCCACATAGGCGGGTAATACACCGTTTTGGGGACCAGAGTGGCCGATCCGTATCAGACCCTCGGCGTCGCGCGCACCGCCAGCGAAGCCGACATCAAGAAAGCCTATCGCAAGCTCGCCAAGGAGCTGCATCCCGACCGCAACAAGGACAATCCCAAGGCGGCGGAGCGGTTCAGCCAGGCGACCTCCGCCTATGACCTGCTGTCCGACAAGGACAAGCGCGCCCGCTTCGATCGCGGCGAGATTGACGGCGACGGCAATCCCGCCAGCCCGTTCGGCTATGGCGGCGCGCGCGGTGGACCGGGCGGCGGGGGCGGCGGGCCGGGTGGTTTCTCCAGCCACCAGTTCGATTTCGGCGGTGGTGACGCGGACATGTCCGGGATCTTCGAGGGGCTGTTCGGCGGTGGCACCCGTCCCGGTGCTGGTGGGGGCTTTTCCAGCGGCTTCGGCCGGCGCGGTGCCGCGCCCAAGGGGGCCAATACCGCCTACCGCCTGGCGGTACCGTTCATCGACGCAGCGACGCTTGCTCCCCAGCGCGTCACGCTGGCCGACGGCAAGACCATCGACCTGAAGCTGCCCGCCGGTACCGAAAGCGGCACGCAGATGCGCCTCACCGGTAAGGGCGAGAACGGCCCGGGCGGCGCGGGCGATGCGATCGTCACCATCGACGTGCAGCCTCACCGCTTCTTCACCCGCGATGGCGACGACGTTCGCCTCGATCTGCCGATCACGCTGACGGAGGCGGTGCTCGGCGGACAGGTCAAGGTGCCCACCGTCGAGCGCCCGGTGATGCTCAAGGTCCCGGCCGGCACCAGTTCCGGCCGCACATTCCGCTTGAAGGGCAAGGGTTTCCACAAGAAGGACGGCACCCGCGGCGACCAGCTCATCACGCTGATGATCGCCATTCCGGCCGACGACGCGGCGCTTGCCGCCTTCGTTCGTGATTGGAACGGCGCCGAAACGGGGAACCCGAGGGCCGATATGGGCGTCTGACGCCCTGATGAATGCGACCAGCGGCCTGACCCCGGAAGATCGCGCGCGCCACCACGGCGCGCGCGGCAAGCTCAACAAGCAACTGGCCAGGGTCAGGCCCGGCTCGCAGGTGTTCGAGGTCGCGAAGCGCGCTCTGCTCGGCGTCTATACCGACGGCTTCATCCATGCCGGCAACCTTGCCTATCTGGCGCTAATGACGGTGTTCCCGTTCTTCATCGTCGCCGCCGCCATCGCCTCGCTGGTCGGCCAGAGCGACGAAACGCAGCGCGCCGTCACTTCCTTCCTGCACGTCCTGCCGCCCGATGTGTCCAACATCCTGCGCAAGCCGATCGCCGACGTGCTGGCCGCGCGCACCGGCTCGCTGCTCTGGCTGGGCGGTCTGGTCGGCTTGTGGACGGTTGGCAGCTTTATCGAGACCATTCGCGACATTTTCCACCGCGCATACGGCGTGCGCTCCACCGCGCCGTTCTGGAAATCGCGGCTGTCCTCGTCCTTCGTGATCGTCTGCTCGGTGGTGCTGGCGCTGCTGTCCTTTCTGGTCGGCGGTATCCTGACCGCGGCCGAGCAGTTCATCTACCGCCTTGTTCCGCTGGCGGAAAATGTCGCGGGCTGGGTCGGCTTGTCGCGCTTCATCCCCGGCGCGGTGATGTTCGGCGCGCTTTACATGCTCTTCTACTCCGTCACCCCCTCCAAATACCGCGAAAGCGCCTGCCTCAAATGGCCCGGCGCCCTCTTCACCGCCATCTGGTGGGTCACCATGACCGCCGCCCTCCCCCTCGTCCTAGCGCAACTCGGCGGTTACGATCTAACCTATGGCAGCCTAGCCGGCGTTGTGGTGATGCTGTTGTTCTTCTATCTGATCGGTTTGGGGCTGGTCTTTGGCGCGCATTTGAACGCGGCACTGGCGGAACCGCCCGAACCGGCGCTAGAGGGGCAGCCGGACCAAGGGACACCGGCAGGAGCGGTAACGGCGTGAATGGATTGATGGCGGGCAAGCGGGGGCTGATCATGGGCCTCGCCAACGACAAGTCGCTGGCCTGGGGCATCGCGCAGAAGCTGCGCGAGGCCGGCGCCGAACTCGCCTTCGCCTATCAGGGCGATGCCCTGCTGAAGCGGGTCAAGCCGCTCGCAGAACAGCTCGGCTCCGACCTGTTGATCGATTGCGACGTGTCCGACATGGCCCGGCTCGACGCCGCCTTCGCCACGCTGGCCGAGACATGGCCGACGATCGATTTCGTCGTTCACGCGATCGGCTATTCGGACAAGAACGAGCTGCGCGGCAAATATGTCGACACCAGCCTCGACAATTTCCTGATGACCATGAACATTTCCGCCTACAGCTTTGTCGCCGTCGCCAAGCGCGCCCGCGCGATGATGCCGGAGGGCGGCAGCATGCTGACGCTCAGCTATTACGGCGCGGAAAAGGTCGTGCCGCACTACAACGTCATGGGCGTCGCCAAGGCGGCGCTTGAGGCCAGCGTCAAGTATCTCGCCATGGACCTCGGCCCCGAGAAGATTCGCGTCAATGCCATCTCCGCCGGCCCGATCAAGACGCTGGCGGCCAGCGGCATCGGCGACTTCCGCTACATCATGAAGTGGAACGAGCTGAACTCGCCCCTGCGCCGCAACGTCACGATCGAGGATGTCGGCGGGGCGGGCCTCTACCTCCTGTCCGATCTTGCTAGCGGCGTCACCGGCGAGACGCACCATGTCGATGCCGGCTACAACGTCATCGGCATGAAGGCCGAGGACGCGCCGGATATCGCCCTTTCCTGATCCGATGAGCATCGCCATCCGTCCCGCGACCGGCGGCGATATCGCCGCGCTGGACGCGCTGCTCCGCACGGTTTTTCCCGCCCCGGACGAGGCGTTGCTGGTCCAGCGCCTCTGCCTGTCGGGCGACATGGTGCTGACGCTGATCGCGGACGACAAGGATAGCGGCGAACTCGCCGGCACCGTGGTGTTCAGCCGCATGCAGGTGGATGTCGCGGGCAAGGCGATCGCCGCGGTCGCGCTGGCCCCCGTCGCGGTCGCCCCGGCCTATCGCCGCCAGGGTGTCGGCGAAACGCTGGTCGAGGCCGGGCTGGACCATCTGCGCCAGGCTGGCGTGCATCTGTGCTTCGTGCTGGGCGACCCGGCTTATTACGGCCGGTTCGGTTTTGCGGCGGATTGGGCCCAGGGCTTCGCCTCGCCCTATGCCGGCGAGCATCTGATGGCGCGCCCCCTTCAAGGCGGTGCCATGCCGTGCGGCGTCCGCGGCGACGCGGTCCATGCGCCGGCCTTCGCGCATCTGGGCGAGGGTGCGTGATGGCGCTTCGGTGAAGACCGATGCCTGTCGTGTTTCGGGACCATGGCTTTCGCTTCTTCTTCTATTCGAACGAGGGCGATCCGCGCGAGCCGGTGCACATCCATGTGGCCAAGGACGGCGCGGACGCGAAGCTGTGGCTTCATCCCGTGGTCGAGTTCGCCTATAATCACGGCTTCGACGCCAGAACGCAGCGTTGGATCATGACCTGCGTCGAGGATCGGCGCGACGCTATCGAGGACGCATGGCATGACCATTTCGCCTAGAGCACTGGACGTTGCCTTTGATGACGACCAGATGTGGGTGAAGCTGGAGGATGGCCGCACGCTCGGCATACCCCTTGCCTGGTTCCCACGCCTGCTCCGCGGTTCCGCGCAGGAACGTGCGCAGGTTGCGATCAGCCCTACCGGACTGCATTGGGATGCGCTTGACGAAGATATCTCGATCGCCGGCCTGATCGCCGGGCGCGGCGATCTCACCCGGACAAAGTCGCACGCTGCATGAGCTTCAACACCTTCGGTCGCCTGTTCCGTTTCACCACCTGGGGCGAGAGCCACGGGCCCGCACTGGGTGCCGTGGTCGACGGGTGCCCGCCGGGCATCCCCTTGGCCGAGGCGGACATCCAGCCCTGGCTCGACAAGCGCCGCCCCGGCACCTCGCGCTTCACCACGCAGCGGCGCGAACCCGATCAGGTCCGCATCCTGTCCGGTGTGTTCGAGGGGCGGACCACGGGCACCCCGATCAGCCTGATGATCGAGAATGTCGACCAGCGGTCGAAGGATTATTCCGACGTCGCCAACGCCTATCGTCCCGGCCACGCCGATTATGCCTATGACGCCAAATACGGCTTTCGCGACTATCGCGGTGGCGGGCGCTCGTCGGCGCGCGAAACCGCGGCGCGCGTCGCGGCCGGCGCCGTGGCTCGGGCGGTGATCCCCCAGGTCCGCATCCGCGCCTGGGTGGAGGCGATCGGCGGCGACGCCATCGACTATGCGGCGTTCGATGATGCGCAGATCGACGCCAACCCGTTTTTCTGTCCCGATGTCGCCGCGTCGCAGCGCTGGGAAACAATCGTCGATACCGCCCGCAAGGCCGGGTCCTCGGTCGGCGCGGTGGTCGCCTGCGAGGCGACGGGTGTTCCCGCCGGTTGGGGCGCGCCGCTCTATGCCAAGCTCGATTCCGAACTGGCCGCTGCCTGCATGAGCATCAATGCGGTCAAGGGTATCGAGATCGGTGACGGTTTCGCCGCGGCGGCGCTGACCGGCGAGCAGAATGCCGACCCCATGCGCCCCGGTGCACAGGGTCCGCATTTCCTCGCCAACCATGCCGGTGGCATCGCCGGCGGCATTGCGACCGGCCAGCCGATCCGCCTGCGCTGCGCGTTCAAGCCGACCAGCTCGATCCTGACCCCCGTCGAGACGATCGATCGCGACGGAGCCGCAGCCGAGATCGCGACGAAGGGCCGTCACGACCCCTGTGTCGGCATTCGCGGCGTGCCCGTGGTGGAGGCGATGGTCGCGCTTGTCCTTGCCGACCAAGCGTTACTTCATCGGGGTCAGTGCGGATAAAGTCCGGAACACACCCTATCCCGCTTCGTTGAGAGCAAACACAACAAAGCAGGAGAGAAAGCCATGCGTATCAAGCATATGATCGCGGCTGGCGCGCTGATTGTCCCGGCCATGGCGATGGCGCAGACGTCCACCACGGGCGGCTCGATGGGTGGCCAGACCGGCACCATGGGCGGCCAGACCGGCACGATGAGCGGCCAGATGGGCACGCCGGGCACCACCATGTCGCCTACCCAGGATCGGGGTACCGGCACGACCCAAACCCGCGAGCGCGGCAAGACCACGCGCGATCGCAACCGCGGCTCGGCCACCACGACCGGTACCACCTCGACGCCGGGCACGCCGACCACGATCGACGACACGGGCACCGGCACCACCGGCACGACCGGTGACACCATGGGCGGTACCGGAACGACCGGAACCACGGGTTCGATGGGCACCACCGGCACGATGGGCACACCGGGCGGCAGCGTTGGCGGTACGGTCCCGACCACGCCGGGCACCGGCGGCACGCCGTAAGTCACGTCATACGGGACACCCCCGCGCCACTGGCGCGGGGGTTTCGCCTTTGGGAAGGATGACGGCCATGCATCGCATCGCGGTCGCAACCCTGGTCGCAATCAGTCTGCCCGCCGCCACAACGGCATAAATCAGTGGCGCTCCGGTCGAATCTAAACCGGGTGAGGCCACCGCACCGGGCGAAGAACAGCCTTCGATTCGTGGCGGCGATAATCGCCCGTCTTCGCGCGACGAGCGCCAATCGGACTCGCCGGCCACTACCGCGCCCGCTCCCCGATCAAGCATCCCACCATCGCCCGATGGCACAACCGAGCCCTCCAACGGTACCCCGACGAGCATGTCGGACGCGCCCGCAAAGAACTGACGCTTCCCCCGTACCAACACGCAGGAAGCGCCCGATTCCTCAGTCGACGAACGGATCGCGGACCAAAATCGTGTCCTCACGCTCCGGGCTGGTCGACACCAGCGCAACCGGGCAGCGGATCAATTCCTCGACCCGGCGGATATATTTGATCGCCTGCGCCGGCAGGTCGGCCCAGCTTCGCGCACCCGCGGTCGACTGCTGCCAGCCTTCCATGGTTTCGTAGATCGGCTCGACCTTAGCCTGCTCGGCCGCATGTGTCGGGAAATAATCAAGCGTCCGATCGCCCAGCCGGTAGCCGGTGCAGATCTTCACCTCATCGAACCCGTCCAGCACGTCCAGCTTGGTCAACGCGATGCCAGTGATCCCGCTCACCGCGGCCGACTGGCGCACCAGCACCGAGTCGAACCAGCCGCAACGCCGCTTGCGCCCCGTCACCGTGCCGAACTCATGCCCGCGCACGCCTAGCCGCTCGCCAGTCTCGTTCTCCAGCTCGGTCGGGAACGGCCCCGATCCGACGCGCGTCGTATAGGCCTTGGCGATCCCCAGCACGAAGCCGACCGCGCTCGGCCCCAGGCCCGATCCGCCCGCCGCGGTGCCCGCGATCGTGTTGGACGAGGTGACGAACGGATAGGTGCCGTGATCGACATCGAGCAAGACGCCCTGCGCACCTTCGAACAGGATGCGCTTGCCGCCCTCGCGCGCCTCGTTCAGGTCGCGCCAGACCGGCTTGGCGAAGGGCAGCACGAAACCCGCTATCTCGCGCAGGTCGGACAGCAGGCGCTCGCGGTCGATCGGCGGCTCGCCAAAGCCCGCGCGCAGGGCGTCGTGATGCGCGCACAGCCGGTCGAGCTGCGGCCCCAGATCGTCCAGATGGGCCAGATCGCACACCCGGATCGCACGGCGACCGACCTTGTCCTCATAGGCCGGGCCGATACCGCGCCGCGTGGTGCCGATCTTGCCCGCCCCGCTCGCATCCTCGCGCAGGCCGTCCAAGTCGCGGTGGAAGGGCAGGATCAGCGTGCAGCTATCCGCGATGCGCAGCGTCTCGGGCGTGGCGACCACGCCCTGTTCGCCCAGCCGCGCAATCTCGGCCTTCAGCGCCCAGGGGTCCAGCACCACGCCGTTGCCGATGAACGACGGCGTGCCGCGCACGATGCCCGACGGGAGCAGCGACAGCTTGTACACCTTGTCGCCGACGACCAGCGTGTGGCCGGCATTATGCCCGCCCTGAAAGCGCACGACCATGTCGGCGCGCTCGGCCAGCCAGTCGACGATCTTGCCCTTGCCTTCGTCGCCCCATTGCGCGCCGATGACTGCTACATTTGCCATGGATGCATGTTCCCACCTGCCGCATCGGACCCGCGCGCCCTTCGACAGGACTCGGCACGCAGGCGGTTCATCAGTGGACGGGGGCGGCGGTTAGCGAGCCCGCGCGAACAGGTCAACCGGCAACCCGGTCCGCCCAGGGCAGGACCGGCCCTGCCGGCACGATGCCGCTGGGGTTCAAGTCGCGGTGGCTGGCATAATAATGCGTCTTGATGTGATCCAGATGCACCGTGCCCGCAATCCCGGGCACGTCCAGCATCCGCTCCAGCAGCGCCTCCAGCGCCGGATAGTCCCGGATGCGGCGCAGGTTGCACTTGAAATGCCCGTGATAGACCGCATCGAAGCGCACCAGCGTGGTGAACAGCCGGATATCGGCCTCGGTCATCGCCTTCCCGACCAGCCACGCACCGTCCGCCATCCGCGCCTCCAGCGCGTCCAGCGTCTCGAACAGGGGATGCACCGCCGCCTCATACGCATCCTGCGACGTCGCGAACCCCGCCTTGTACACCCCGTTGTTCACCCGGTCGTAGACCTCGGCATTGACGCGATCGATCTCGGCCCGCAGCGGTTCGGGGTAGAAGTCGCCCGGCGTCGCGCCCAGCCCGTCGAATGCCGTGTTCAGCATGCGGATGATCTCCGCCGATTCGTTGCTGACGATGGTCCCGGTCTCCCGGTCCCATAGCACCGGCACCGTCACCTTGCCGCTGTAACCGGGTCTGGCGCGCGCATAGAGCTGCCACAGATAGTCCGCGCCGTGCAGCGGATCGCCGGTGCCGCCGCGGCCCGTCTCGAACGTCCAGCCATGGTCCAGCATCACCGGATCGACCACCGACACGTCGATCATCGCCTCCAGCCCCTTCAGCGCCCGGACGATCAGCGTCCGGTGCGCCCAAGGACAGGCATAGCTGACATAAAGATGGTAGCGCCCGGCCGCGGCGGGGCGCCCCGGCTGGCCATCGGGGCCTGGGCCGCCATCGGCGGTCACCCATTCGCGAAACCCCGAATCCTGCCGCTTGAAGGCGCCGTCCTTGGAGTCCTCGGTCACCTTGCCCGGCTGCCACGCGCCGTCCACCATCCTGCCCATCTGCGTCTCCCGGTTTTTCGGGGTTGCGAACGCATGAGAGGGGCAAGCGTGCCGCTACAGCCGCTGCGGCACCCCGCCGGTCCAGACATGCGTGCAAAGCTGCGCTTGCGGCGTATCGTCCGCCTCCAGCGCCTGCACCGTCACCCATCCCTGCCCGCGCAGCGCCGCGCCATCGGCATGCGGCGTCCCCACCGGCAGGAACAGGCGCCGCCGCTCGGCCCTGGGCGCGGTTGCCACGATCGCATCGGCATATAGCGAGAAGCCCGTCGCCTTCTCCTCGCGGCCATCCTCGTGGATCAGGGTGTAGGTGCCGCCCCGCCCGACCTCGCGCGGCGGTCCCGCCACGAACAGCGAGAAGCCCAGCCAGCTTTGATATTCGAAGCCATGCCGCTCGGTCGGGTCCAACGTCATCGCGACGCCGTCGCCCAGCGCGGCTGCAATCGCCTCCAGCCCATCCAGCCGGCTGGCCAGCACGCCGTGCACGTCGAGGCGGCGCAACCGCTCGATCGCCGACGCGAACGGCCCCGCCGCCTCGACCAGCGGCAGATAGTCCGGCGCGATCGCCGCCACCCCGCCCGCATCCTTGGCGTCCAGCCGCTCGCGCAAGGGGCCGACCTGCTCCGCTGCCACCGGCAACGGCCCCGCCGCCAGCGTGTCGACCAGATCGGGCAGCGTAAAGTCGATCGAGATGCCCGTCGCCCCGGCCGCGCTCAGCGCTTCCACCGCGACGCGCACGATTTCGGTCGCCGCCGCCACCGAATCGAGCCCGATCAGCTCCGCCCCGATCTGCCGCCACTCGCGCGCAGGCGCCAGTTGCGACGCGCGCAGCTTCACCACCGTGCCCGCATAGGACAGCCGCACCGGCCGCGGGTGGTGCCCCATTCGCGTTGCCGCGATCCGCGCCACCTGCGCGGTCAGGTCGGGCCTGAGCGCCAGCGTCCGCTGCGACACCGGATCGACGAAGCGCACCGCATCGTGCAGCCCCCCCGCCTTCAACCGGGACGCCAACGCCTGCGCAAACTCGATCAGCGGCGGATCGGCCCGCTCATAGCCATGCAGCCGCGCCGCCTCCAGCACCCGCGCCTCCACGGCCGCCGCGGCATCGGCAAAAGGCGGCAGGCGGTCGTGGAATCCTTCGGGCAGGAGGGCGGTCATGCCGCCGCTCCATCACCAAGGATGACGCTCGCCACGCCCTCCAGATTGGTCGTGACATCTTGATTGGAGAAGCGGATCACACGATAGCCCTGCTGTTCGATCTGCACCGTCCGGCGCGCGTCGCGGGCTTGGTCCGTGTGCGTATCGCCGTCAAGTTCGATGACCAATCGCGGCATCCATGCGGCGAAATCGGCGATGTAGGGGCCGATGGGTACCTGCCGCGAAACCTTGATCCCACCGATCTGTCGATTGCGGATGATCCGCCAGAGCCGCGCTTCCGCCTCGGTCATCTGCCGCCGCATCGCACGAGCACGGTCCCGCAACACCGGATCGGTTTTCATGAGGCCTCCCAGACGGGAGACTAACACGCCCTCTCCCCGCCGGGGAGAGGGAAGGGGCCCGCTGCCGTCAGGCAGTGGGAAGGGTGAGGGGCAGACCAGCAGAGCAGCACTGCTGGCAACCCCTCACCCAAACCCTCCCCGCAGGGGAGAGGGAACTTGCAACCCCTCACCTCAAAACTTCAACCCCATCGCCGTCTTCACCCCCGGCAACGCCTTCACCGTCGCCAGCAATTCGGCCGACACCACCTCGTCCAGCGACAGCAGCACCACCGCCTCGCCCCCGGCCGAGCGGCGGCCCAGGTGGAAGGTCGCGATATTCACGCCCGCCTCGCCCAGCGTGGTGCCCAGGCGGCCGATAAAGCCCGGCGCGTCCTCATTGACGACATACAGCATCGGCCCGTCCAGATCGGCCTCGACCTTGATGCCGAACAGTTCGACGAGGCGCGGCGCCTCGTTGCCGAACAGCGTGCCGACCACCGAACGCTCGCCGTCGGAGGTCTTGACGCTGACGCGCACCAGCGTGTGGTAATCGCCCTCGCGCTCGGTCCGCACCTCGCGTACCTCGATGCCCTTGTCCTTGGCCAGGAACGGCGCATTGACCATGTTCACCGTGTCCGAATGGACGCGCAGGAACCCGGCCAGCACCGCCGACACGATCGGCTTCTGGTTCAGCTCGGCCGCCGCACCTTCCGAATGCACCGAAATGCGCGCGATGCCGCCATGCGCCAATTGCCCGACCAGCGAGCCCAGCTTCTCGGCCAGCGCCATGTACGGCTTCAGCTTGGGCGCTTCCTCCGCCGACAGGCTCGGCACGTTCAGCGCGTTGGTGATCCCGCCCGTCACCAGATAATCGGCCATCTGCTCGGCGACCTGGATGGCGACGTTGACCTGCGCCTCGTTGGTCGATGCGCCCAGATGCGGGGTGGAGATGAAGTTGGGCGTGCCGAACAGCGGGCTTTCCTTGGCCGGCTCGGTCACGAATACGTCGAGCGCCGCGCCGCCGATATGGCCCGAATCGAGCCCCTGCTTCAGCGCCGCCTCGTCGATCAGGCCGCCGCGCGCGCAGTTGATGATGCGCACGCCCTTCTTCGTCTTGGCCAGGTTCTCGGCCGACAGGATGTTGCGGGTCTGCTCGGTCAGCGGCGTGTGGAGCGTGATGAAGTCCGCGCGCGCCAGCAGTTCGTCCAGCGTCACCTTCTCCACGCCCATTTCCAGCGCGCGCTCGGGCGTCAGGAACGGGTCATAGGCGACGACCTTCATCTTCAGGCCCAGTGCCCGGTCCGCGACGATCGATCCGATATTGCCCGCGCCGATCAGGCCCAGCGTCTTGGAGGTCAGCTCCACGCCCATGAAGCGGTTCTTCTCCCACTTGCCGGCCTGGGTCGACGCGTCGGCTTCCGGCAACTGGCGGGCCAGTGCGAACATCAGCGCGATGGCATGTTCGGCGGTGGTGATCGAATTGCCGAACGGCGTGTTCATCACCACCACACCCTGTGCCGAGGCGGCGGGAATATCGACATTGTCGACGCCGATGCCGGCCCGGCCCACGACCTTCAGATTGGTCGCATGCGCCAGGATGTCCTTGGTCACCTTGGTCGAGCTGCGGATGGCGAGGCCGTCATACTGGCCGATGATCGCCTTCAGCTCGTCGGGCGTCTTGCCCGTGATCTCGTCCACTTCGACGCCACGCTCGCGAAAGATCTGCGCGGCCTTGGGGTCCATCTTGTCGGAAATAAGTACCTTGGGCATGACATTGCTCCTGCAAGGAATTGGAATCTCGCCCTCTCCCCCATGGGGAGAGGGAGGGGACCCATGGCTCCGCCATGGGGAGGGTGAGGGGCAGACACGGGCGAAAGCGCTGCTTGGCAGCCCCTCACCCAACCCTCCCCGGTGGGGGGAGGGCTGGAAGGGATCACCCCCGCGCGGTCGCGTAGGCCCAGTCGAGCCACGGCCCGAGCGCCTCGATATCCGCGGTCTCGACGGTCGCCCCGCACCAGATGCGCAGGCCCGACGGCGCATCGCGATACCCCGCCACGTCATAGGCCGCGCCTTCGGCCTCCAGCAGCGACGCCATCTTCTTGATCAGCGCGTCGTCCGCGCCCTCGACCGTCAGGCAGACGCTGGTGGTCGACCGGATCGCCGGGTCCTCCGCCAGATGGCCCAGCCAGTCGCGCGCCTCGACGATCCGGTTCAGCGCCGCCGCGTTCGCGTCCGACCGCTTGACCAGCGCCTCGGCGCCGCCCAGCCCCTTGGCCCATTCCAGCGCGAAGATCGCATCCTCCACGGCCAGCATCGACGGCGTGTTGATCGTCTCGCCCTTGAACACGCCCTCGGCCAGCTTGCCCTTGGACACGAGGCGGAACACCTTGGGCAGCGGCCATGCCGGCGTATAGCTTTCCAGCCGTTCGACCGCGCGCGGCCCCAGGATCAGCACGCCGTGCGCACCCTCGCCGCCCAGCACCTTCTGCCACGAGAAGGTGGCGACATCGATCTTGTCCCACGGCAGGTCATAGGCGAACACGCCCGAGGTCGCGTCGGCGAACGACAGCCCCTCGCGATCCTCGGCGATCCAGTCGCCGTTCGGCACGCGCACGCCCGAGGTGGTGCCGTTCCAGGTGAACAGCACGTCGTTGGACCAGTCGACCGCGCTCAAATCCGGCAACTGCCCGTAATCGGCGCGCAGGACGGTGGGATCGATCTTCAACTGCTTGACCGCATCGGTCACCCAGCCTTCGCCGAAGCTTTCCCAGGCGAGCGCGGTGACGGGCCGCGCGCCCAGCATCGTCCACATCGCCATTTCGAAGGCGCCGGTGTCCGATCCGGGTACGATGCCGATGCGGTGGGTATCGGGGAGCTTCAGCAGCTCGCGCATCAGGTCGATGCAATATTGCAGCCGCTGCTTGCCCAGCTTCGAGCGATGCGAACGGCCGAGGCTGTCCGTCGCGAGCTTGGCCGCATCCCAGCCCGGAGGCTTGGCGCAGGGACCGCTGGAGAAATAGGGGCGTGCCGGCTTCGTAACGGGCTTCGCAGGCGCAAGAGTGGCGTCGGCGGCAGTTGTATCAGTCATATAGACTCTCCTCACAGAGAGCACGCGCGGCGTTGGGACCGCGTGGCCCGAGGGCGGCTTTAGCGGCGATCGCTCCGCTGTCAATCGCCGATGCGACGGCCGGCGAACGTACCGGCTCGACTATTGCCGGCCACCGAGCCATGATGATCGCGGGAGATTCATCGACATGCCAAGCGATCCGACGCCGCTCGCCCGACGCGCCATAGTTCTGGTCTGGATATGGTTCGCTACCGACTGCCTTATGGCACTTGAATCGATTTGGGAGATCAGTGTCCTGAGCGGCATCGACAGCAATGCCGACGCGGGTGATCTTTTGGGCGACGCTTCCGATCTTTCGACAATCGCCGGAGTGGCGTATATCCTCGGCCTGTTCGCCAGCGGCTGGATGGTGCTGCGCTGGGTCTATGCGGTCAATCGCAACGCGCATCAGTGGAGCGATGCGATGACGATCGGGCCCGGTTGGAATGTCGGCTGGTTCTTCGTCCCCTTCGCTGCCTTGTGGATGCCGTTCGCCGGCCTGCGCCAGAGCTGGGGCGCGACGGTTGATCCGCAAAACCCGGATTCGGCGCCGGTCCCGGACTGGATGCGCCTGTGGTGGGGACTGTGGATCACCAGCCTGATGCTCGGCAACATCGCCGGGCGGCTCGCCTCGGCGGCCGATACGGCCGGCGAGATGATGGCCGCCAACTGGCTGTACGTGCTGTCCATCCCCATCGATCTGCCGCTGACGATCCTGCTCTGCCGCCTCATGCGTGAATTGTCGGCGATGCAGCGATCCCGCATCGCGGGCATGGCTGTGGTGGAGGAGGAAGGGCCGGCACACACGTCTCACCGCTAAGGGCTTGCCCTGTGGAGCATGCGTCCGCAAACCGATGCGGTGCGCCGACTGACCTCCATCCTCCTCCTCACCCTTGCCCTCACCGCCTGCGGCCGCGCCGATCGCCCCACCACCCCGCGCGCCAGGGCCGAGCCGCTGCGGCCCTCCACCCGCGAAACCGCCCAGTGCCAGGCCGATCTCCGCCGCGAGGGCGTGGACTATCGCGAGCTGCCGCCCAAGGATTACGGAAACGGCTGCGGCCTCTACGGCGCGGTACAGCTGACCGATATCGGCGTCCCCGTCACCGGCGTCACCGCGATGCGCTGCGGCGCGGCGCGGGCCTTTGCCGGCTGGGTGCGCAACGCCGTCGCCCCCGCCGCCTATCAGGTCCTCGGCTCCGAACTCGCGCGGGTCGAGGGGATGGGCACCTATGCCTGTCGCAACATCGTCGGCACGCGCGGCATGGGCGACCGGCGCTCGGGCCACGCGCTCGCCAATGCGGTCGATATCGGCGGCTTCGTGCTGAAGGACGGGCGGCGCATCACCATCCTGCGCGACTGGTCCTCGCCCGATCCGGCGACGCAGCGTTTCCTGCAGGCGATCCGCACCTCGGCCTGCCGCCGCTTCGGCACCGTGCTGACCCCCAATTACAATGCCGCGCACCGCAATCACCTCCATCTGGAGGACGACCGCGCCCGTTTCTGCCGGTAGCGCCGCCCCCTAGCAAGCGGCTGCACTTTCCCGTATTTGGCCGCGATGACCGATACCCGCGTACCAAACCGCGTCTTCCCGCGTGCCAGCCAGGATGCCGAGACCGCCAAGACCAGCGTCTCGACCCCGCAAACCGAACATCCGGCCTATCGCCTCGCCTTTCAGGACATGGATTTCCTGCTGCGCGAGGATCTGCGCCCGATCCGCTTCCAGCTCGAACTGCTGAAGCCGCAACTGCTGCTGGAGGAGGCCAAGATCGCCTCCACCTTCGTCTTCTACGGCTCGGCCCGCATTCCGGAGCCTGCCAAGGCGCAGGCGCTGCTCGACCTCGCCACCGACGATGCGTCGCGCCGGATCGCCGAGCGCCTTGTCGCCAAGAGCAAATATTACGACATCGCGCGCGAGCTTTCGCGCATCACCAGCCGCCTGCCGCGCGACGCCAACGGCATGCGCCACTTCGTCGCCTGCTCGGGCGGCGGCCCTTCGATCATGGAGGCGGCGAACCGCGGTGCAGCGGACGTCGGCGTCGATTCGATCGGCCTCAACATCGTGCTGCCCCACGAACAGGCGCCCAATCCCTACGTCACGCCCTCGCTCAGCCTGCAATTCCACTATTTCGCGCTGCGCAAGATGCATTTCCTGCTGCACGCACGGGCACTTGCGGCATTCCCCGGCGGCTTCGGCACGTTTGACGAGTTGTTCGAGCTGCTCACCCTGATCCAGACCGGCAAGATCCAACCCATCCCGGTGCTGCTGTTCGGCCGCGAATTCTGGGAACGCGTCATCAACTTCGACGCGCTGGTCGAGGAAGGCGTGGTGTCCGAGCGCGATCTCGGCATCTTCACCTATGTGGAAACCGCCGAGGAAGCCTGGGACGTGGTCCGCCACTTCTACGAGGAACAGGCCAAGAAGGCCGACGCGGTAGGCTAACACGCCCCCTCTCCCCTTCGGGGAGCATCAGGTAAACAGCGCCCCGCGCTGTTCAGGTCATGCCGGGGGCATGACCGACCTGCTGCTCCCCGAGGGGGGAGAGGGCTTTACGCGGCTTTTCCCCGCATCTCGCCCGCAATCACCCGCACCAGATCCCCCGCCGGCATCGCCCGCGCCAGCGGCGCCCCCTGCCCCGCCCATTGCGCGCCATATCCCGTCTCGCCCACAGCCTTCGCGGCCGCATTCAGCGCCTTGCCCGCATCATAGGCGACCGGATACGCCGGCACCGCCGCCACCAGCCGCTCGCCCAGCGCCGTAAAGCGATTGGGCAAGCACCGCGCCGGCCGCCCCGAAATCGCCCGCGTCATCACCGTATGCGCCGCCCCCGGCCCCATCAGCGCCGCACGATACGCATCGTCCGCCGCACTTTCCGGGCAGGCGATGAACGCGGTGCCAAGCTGCGCCGCCACCGCCCCCAGCGCCAGCGCGGCATCGACGCCCGCACCGTCCATGATCCCGCCCGCCGCGATCACCGGTAACGAACCCCTGGCCAGCAGCCGCACCAGCGCCAGCGTTCCCAGCGCATCGTCGCGCGCCGCCGGATCGAACACGCCCCGATGCCCGCCCGCCTCGATCCCCTGCGCCACCAGCACATCGATCCCGGCCGCCCGCGCCGCCGCCGCCTCGCCCGGCGACGTCACGCTGGCAAGAAGCAGGCAGCCCGCCGCCCGCAACGCTGCGATCCGGGCCGCACCGGGCAGGCCGAAGTGAAAGCTCACCACCGCCGGCCGCGTCGCCAGCAACAGCGCCAGCATGGCATCATCTTCGGCAAAGCTGGGATAGATGGCGCGCAACGCGGTTGGCGGCACCGCGTCGACTTCGGCAAAGGTCGGTGCCAGCGCGTCGATCCACGCCGCCGCGCGATCGGCGTCATCGTGCGGCGCGGCATGGACGAACAGATTGACCGCAAAGGGCCGCGCCGTCCGCGCCCGCAGGTCTGCGATCATCGCCGCCGCACCCGCCGCATCGCTCGCGCCCAGCGCGACCGACCCCAGTCCGCCGGCCTCGCACACCGCCGCCGCCATCGCCGGGGTGGAGACGCCCGCCATGGGCGCCTGCACCAGCGGCAGCGACAGGTTCAGCCGCGCCGCCGGCATGTGCCGATCACTTGACCGGCGACTTCTCGCCCTCGATCGCCGCCTGCGGGTCGACCGACGGTGCGCCGGAGGCGGGGGTGCCGGTGTTCGCCACCGCGCCCGTCTCGCCGCGCACATCGTCGGTGACGTTCTGCACCGCCTCGGGCGCCGCATCGCCGCCCGCCGCCGCAGCAGCCGGCGCGGCCGGCAAGGGCAGGTTCGACCCTTGCGCGTTCAGATAGACCAGCAAATTCGCCCGGTCCTCGGCATTGGCAAGGCCGGCAAAGGTCATCTTGGTGCCCGGCGCGAACTTGCGCGGCGAACGCAGCCAGGCGTCCATCTTCTCGAAGTCCCAGTTGCCGCCCACCGCCTTCAGCGCGTCGGTAAAGGCAAAGCCGCCCTTGCCCTGCCCGATCGGCTCGCCAAGCGTGTGGTAGAGATTCGGCCCGATGCCATTGGCACCGCCCTGGTTGATCGTGTGGCACGCGGCGCATTTCTTGAACACTTCCGCGCCCTTGGCCGCATCGGCCGTGGGCAGCAGCGAGGCGATCGCCACCTCCGGCGCACCGCCGGCACCGGCTTCCTCGACGCCTTCGATGGCATAGCCCATCTTTTCGGGGCGTTCGCCGTGGAAGATCATGCCCCCCGCGATCGCCAATCCCAGTGCGGCGCCGCACGCGCCCAGCACCCATCCCGCGATCGTGTTGGTCTTCAGATCCATGGCGCAAGGGCCCCCGTTTATGCTCTCCTGACACGACCCTTAGGAAACCACGCCCGCCCCTGCAAGCGGCGCTTGATCGATGCGCGCCGGCTCCG
>NZ_JALNUQ010000029.1:0-46164 GCF_026540875.1 Sphingomonas sp. GM_Shp_2 | reverse complement strand
CCATGTCGTCATCGTCGGCGGCGGCACCGCCGGCTGGATGGCCGCCGCCGCCGCTGCCCGCTTCCTCGACGATGGACAGCGCCGCATCACCCTGGTCGAATCGGATGCGATCGGCACGGTCGGTGTCGGCGAAGCGACGATCCCGCCGATCATCGGCTTCAACCGCCTGCTCGGTATCGATGAAGGCCGATTCCTGTCCGCCACCGGCGGCAGCTACAAGCTGGGTATCGAATTCGTCGGCTGGGACACCGGCGAGGATCGGTATTTCCACCCCTTCGGCCATCACGGGCGCGATTTCGACGGGCTGAACTTCCACCAGGCCTGGCTGAAGCTGCGCGACCGCGACGGCATCGGCCCGATCGACGATTACGCGATGGCCGCCGCCGCGGCGCACGCGGGCACCTTCGCACCGCCCGTCGCCGACCCGCGCTCACCCCTGTCGGGGCTGGCCTATGCCTATCATTTCGATGCCGGCCGCTACGCCGCCTTTCTGCGCGCGCAGGCGGAGGCCGGCGGCGTCACCCGGATCGAGGGGCGGATCGAGCGCGTCGAGCGCGATCCCGCCAACGGCCATGTCGCCGCGGTGGTGCTGGGGGACGGCCGCCGCGTCGCCGGCGACCTGTTCATCGACTGCTCCGGCTTTCGCAGCCTGCTGCTCGGCCAGGCGATGGGGGTGCCCTTTGTCGACTGGTCGCACTGGCTGCCCTGCGACCGGGCGCTGGCCGTGCCGACGCGCCGGACCGATCCGGTGCTGCCCTATACCCGCGCCACCGCAAGGCCCGCGGGCTGGCAATGGCGCATCCCGCTGCAACACCGCACCGGCAACGGCCATGTCTATGCCAGCGCCTTCATGGACGATGCCGAGGCCGAGCGCCTGCTGCTCGCCAATCTCGATGCCGAGCCGACCGACACCCCACGCCGCCTGTCGTTCAGGGCCGGCCGCTATCAGCGCATGTGGGAAGGCAATGTCGTGGCGCTGGGCCTGGCCGGCGGCTTCCTGGAGCCGCTGGAATCGACCAGCATCCACCTGATCCAGAACGGCATATCGAAGCTGTTCGCGCTGTTTCCCGACAAGCGTTTCACCGCGATCGAGCGCGATCGCTATAATCGCTTCATGACCGACGCCTATGACGGCATCCGCGATTTCATCATCCTGCACTATCACGCCACCCGCCGCGACGACACGCCCTTCTGGCGCCACGTCCGCACCATGACGATCCCCGACACACTGGCCGAGAAGATCGCGCTGTTCCGCGAAAAGGGCCGCATCTTCCGCTATGACGACGAATTGTTCGCGGTCCCCAGCTGGGTCGCGGTGATGATCGGGCAGAACATCATGCCCGATGGCTATGACCCGATCGTCGATGCGCTGGACGAGGACCGGGTAGCCGATGCGCTGCGCCAGATGCGCCGCGCCAATGCCACGCTCGCCCGCACGCTGCCCCCGCACGCCGCGGTGCTGGCCAGGGTCGGGCAGGCGGCAGGCTAGAATCAAAACCGGCGGCGACGGCCAGGGAGGGGTGCCGTCGCCGCCGGGTCCTGCGCGGCATGGGAGGATACCGCCGGAACGGGCCCGCCCCTCGCGTCCAAGGGAGGGAAACGCGGGCAGGCCCGATGGGAAAAGATCAGGCGAGCGTCAGGCCGACATCGACATTGCCGCGCGTCGCGTTGCTGTACGGGCAGATCTGGTGCGCGGTGTCGACCAGCGTTTGCGCCACATCGGGCGCGACGCCGGGCAGCGCCACGGTCAGGTCGGCGGTGATGCCGAACCCGCCGGCTGCGCGCGGACCGATGCCGACCGTGGCCGATACCTGCGTATCCGCGGGCACCGCGACCTTCAGCTGATGACCGGCCGCCTTCAGCGCGCCGATGAAACAGGCCGCATAGCCAGCCGCGAACAGTTGCTCGGGGTTCGTACCCTCGCCGCCCGCACCGCCCAATTCCCTGGGGGTGGACAGCTTCACGTCGAAATTGCCGTCATCGACACGGGCATGACCATCGCGCCCGCCGGTGGCGGTAGCTGCGGTGCGGTACTTTACATCGACCGACATGCTATTCTCCTTATCGGAATAATATTTATCGCGATACCTATGTAGGAGGTCATACCGGGCTTGTCCAGCGGAATGTTTATCGCGATATCGAAATCGTACACGCGAAAGGATGATTGCCATGGCCGCCCCCGCGCCGCTCGACAGCCAGTTGTGCTTCTCGCTTTATGCCACGTCGATGGCGATCAACCGGGCGTACAAGCCGCTGCTCGACGCGCTGGGGATCACCTATCCGCAATATCTGGTGCTGCACGCGCTGTGGGAGGAGGATGGCCGCAGCGTCGGCGCGATCGCGTCGCGCCTCGCGCTGGAGTCGAGCACGGTGACCCCGCTGGTCAAGCGGCTGGAGGCATCGGGACTGGTCAAGCGGACCCGCAATCCCCTTGACGAGCGTCAGGTTCAGGTCGCCCTGACCCAGGCCGGGTGGGACTTGCGCGACCGCTGCGGCTGTCTGGCGGAAAAGCTGATCGCGCAGTCGGGGATGTCGCTGGAGGAGTTGGGCACGCTCAACGAACGCGTGCAGCACCTGCGCGATGCGCTCGCCTCCGGTGGGGAGGCTACCCGCTAAGGTCCGGTCGCGATATCCGGCAACCGGCTGCGCTGCGTGGAGGGCATCATTGCCCCGCGCAGCGCCGACTCCATCGTCCGTGGTCCGGGTGGTACCGGGTTCGGCACGCCGCTTTCCAGCCGGTCATGCGCGCTGTGCAGTTCCGCCAGCGCCAGATGACGGGCGCGCGCGACGGCACAGCGTGCCTGCCGGGCCAGGGCCCGCTCCTGTGCGGCACGCCGTGCGTGATAGCTGACCGGCGCATGATCCGGCCGCCCGCGCCGCATCGGCAGCAGGCGGGTGATCCAGCGCAACCAGACGGGATGGCGGGAAACGGCCGGGGCACCGGATGGAGAAGCCGCCCCGGCCGTCACGATGTCAGAACCCGAGCGGGCAGGCCTGCCCTGCATCGGTGACAGGATGGCCGGCGGCACGCGTGGGAAGCGGGACCATCGCTCCATATGATGCGGCCATCGGATCGGGGGGGGCGTATCCGGTGCCGGCCATCCTGTCCTCCTCCGTCCGGCGAGGGGTGGGGAGAGTGCCGGACAGGGCCATGGTCGCCTGCCGAATCCTAACGCGGCGTTCCCGTGCAATCGGCACGAAATACGACATTTGCGTGGGGGGCGATGTAATAGCCGGCCGCCCCACGCCATCGCCGCACCGCGTTTCACGCAATTTACGACAACCCCGTTCCGGTGGCGAATAGATCGGCATCGGGACTTAAAACACTGGAATGTTTAAATAGTTCTACGCATGACAGGAAACGGGGACTGGTTGATCGGAAAGGGAGCCGATGATCCTGGCAAGGAATGGGGCGGCGCCGCCCGCGGTAACCGCGGGCGAGTTGGTACGGCAATTCGGCACATGGCAGGCGCGCGCCGCCGCCGGCCCGGTATTCATCACCCATCACGGTCGCCCGCGGCTGGTCATGCTGTCGCTCGCCGCGTTCGAGGCGCTGGCGGCGCCCAGCGATGCCGATGCCGATCCCGGCGCGGTGCCGCCCGTGTCGCATGTGCTGGAGCATCTGGAACAGGGTTTTCTGGCGCTGGACGGCGCGATGCGGGTGCGCGCGATCAACGCCGCCGCCTGCGCCTTCCTGATGGTCTCGGCAGAGGCGGTGCGCGGCCGGGCGCTGCCCTCGATCTGGCCGGGGATAGAGGATCGGCCCGGCTATGCCGCGCTGGCCCGCGCCGTGGCATCGGGCGCCACCACCTGCCTGGAACTGCCCTCCTTCGCGCGGGAGGGGCGCTGGCTGCGGCTGCGGGCCATGCCGTTTGCCGGCGGGTCCGCCTGCCTGTTCGATGACATCACCGACCAGCTCGCCACCGAGCGTCATGAAGACGCGCGCAGCGCGACGCTGGCCGCGCTGGCCGCGCACGGCGAGGTCGGTCGCGCGCTGCTGTCGATGCGCGGCACCTTGGCGGAGGTCGATGCGGGGTTCGCACGGCTGGCGGGCTTCGCCCCGGACAAGCTGCACGGCGTCCGGCTGACCGACATCCTGCCGCTGTCGTTGCGCCGTGCCACCGCCGATCAGGTGGAGGCGGTGCTGACCGGCACACCGCCGCCGGCCTTCGCGACCCGCTTCCTGACGCGCGCGGGTACGGAAAGGCCCGTCCGCCTGGCCTTTGCCCCGGTGCGCGCGCACGGCGCCATCACCGGCGCGGTGGCAATCGCCACCGCGATCGAGCAACCCATTGATCTGTAACGTAGATCAACGAGATTTTCCCGAGAATTGCGGCAACGATCCCCATCCTGTCCCGTTGGTCCGGTACGCCTGTTTGTGGCTGACGGAGTGGATGCATGACCCAATCGGACGAACCGCGCGAAGGGCGCCACACGCTGGCGATCGGCATGGCGGCCGGGATCGCGATCGGCATCGCCGCGAACCTCGCCCGCAAGGCCGCGGTTCAGGCGCCCACCCTGCTCGCGGGTGAATGGGACAAGGCGCTCGCCGCCGAACATGCCGCGGCACTCGCCCTGTTCGACGCGCTGGAACGCAGCGATGCGAGCGACACGAGGCGTCGCACCGTGCTGCTCGCGCAGTTGAAGCACGCGATCGGTAAACATGCCTTGCAGGAGGAGAACGCCGTCTACGCGATGATGCGCGACCGGGGCATGCCCGAGGCGGCGGATCATCTGAATCACGAACATGGCTATGTGAAGCAATATTTCTTCGATCTGGGCGAGATGGCCAAGGACGATCCCGCCTGGCTGCCCAAGTTGCGCGAATTTCGCACGATGATCGAACAGCATATGCGCGAGGAGGAGGACGATCTGTTCCCGCGCCTGCGCGCCGAACTCTCCGAGGCCCAGAACGCCCATCTGACCCGCCAGATGAACAAGGAAGGGCTGAAACTTGCCTGATCCCCATCTCGACGACCGGGTCCACGCCGCCGACGCCCGCGCCGAGCGTCGCGAACGTCGGGAGGCCCCGATCATCCGCCGCTTCGCCGTCATCATCGCCGTCGTGTTCGTCCTCGGCATCCTCACCTATGCCGGCATGATCTTCAGCCATGCCCGGCAAAAGGAACGCAGCGACGCCAACGCAACCCAGGTCGCCACCCCGCGCGATCCCATGCCCGACCGATAGCTGCGCCCGAGCGGTAAACACTCCCTCCGTTCGTGCTGAGCGAAGCCGAAGCACAGCCGCCATCGCCTGACCTTCGGCTTCGCTGAGGCCGGAGAGTGTGGGTTGAGCCTACCCCGCCAGCATCCCTTGCACCCGCTCCGCCAGCACGTTCATCGCAAACGGCTTGGTGATCATCGCCATCCCCGGCTCCATGAAGCCGGACGCGGCGGCGGCGGTTTCGGCATAGCCGGTCATGAACAGCACCTTCAGCGCGGGGCGCATCGCCCGTGCCTCCATCGCCACCTGACGCCCGTCGCGATCGGGCAGGCCCATGTCGGTGACCAGCAGGTCGATCCGCGCATGGCTTCTCAGCAGCGCCAAGCCGCTTGCGCCGTCGCCCGCCGCCAGCGTGCGGTATCCCAGCTCCTGCAGTTCCTCTAGGATCAGCGCGCGCACCACCGCCTCGTCCTCGACCACCAGCACCACCTCGCCCCGGCCGCTGCGCGGCACCGGTGCCGCCGCCGGCGCCTCGCTCGCCTCGTCCATCGGCCCGTCATGGCGCGGCAGGTACAGCCGCACGCTCGTTCCCTCACCCGGCGCGCTTTCGATCGTCGCGGTGCCCTCGGACTGTTTGGCAAAGCCGTAGATCATCGACAGGCCCAGCCCGGTGCCGCGCCCGATCGGCTTGGTGGTGAAAAACGGTTCGAACGCGCGCGCGATCGTGTCGGTATCCATGCCGGTGCCGGTATCGCCCACCCGGATGCACACGAACGCGCCGTTGTCGCGGGTCACGTTGCCCGTCTCGATGGTCAGGCGGCCGCCACCCTCCATCGCATCGCGCGCGTTGATCGCCAGGTTCAGGATCGCGCTTTCCAACTGGTTGGGATCGCACCGGGTCGGCCACAGATCGGCGTCCAGATGCAGGTCCAGCGCGATCCGCTCGCCGATCGTGCGGCGCAACAGGTCCTCGATCGATCCGATCAGCCGGTTGACCTCCACCGGCTTCGGATCGAGCGGCTGGCGGCGCGAAAAGGCGAGCAGCCGGTGGGTCAGCGACGCCGCCCGGTTCGCCGCGGTCGCCGCCGCCGTCACGAAACGGTCCAGTTCCTCGGTCCGCCCCTGCGCCACCCGCCGCTCGACGATCTCCAGATTGCCGGTGATCCCTTGCAGCAGGTTGTTGAAGTCATGCGCGATGCCGCCGGTCAGCTGGCCCACCGCCTCCATCTTCTGGCTTTGCCGCAACTGCGCCTCGGCGGTGGCCAGTGCCGCGGCGGCCTCGTTCTCGGCGGTCACGTCATGGCCGAAACCGTAAAAGGTCCCCCCCTCCGGTACCGTCGTCCAGCGGATCAGCCGTCGCTCGCCCGACTTGGCGATCAGGGTCGTGCGGTAATCGTGCAGCGCCTGCCCCGCGGACAGGATGCGCACCCGCTCGCGCCACGATCCTTCGTCATCCTCCATGAAATCGGTGCTGCGCCGCCCGACCGATTCGGCATGGGTCCAGCCCAGCGTCGCGGTCCAGGACGGATTGACGTTGGTGATAATGCCCGCGGCATCGGTCACCACCTTCAGCACCGGCGACAGCGTCCAGATCCGCTCGCGGTCGCGTGCCAGCCGCCTTTCTTCGGTGATGTCGCGCCCCACCGCATGGATGCGCCCGGACGACGGCACCGCGGTCCAGGCAAGCAGGCGGTAATCGCCCGCCTTGGTCCGGTACCGGTTCTCGAACGCCAGCGTCGTCACCCCGTCGCTCAGCGTGGACAGTTCGGCCGCGGTGCTGGGAAGATCGTCCGGGTGGAGAAAGGTTTCCAGCGGCTGGCCCACCAGTTCCGTTTCCGCCCAGCCCAGCATCCGCGTCGCGCTGGGATTTACCGCGGTGATGATCCCCTCGAAGGTGCAGACCAGCAGCAGGTCCTGCGAGATCGCCCACAACCGGTCGCGGTCGTCCTGCAACCGGCGGCCCGCCAGCACGCGCTCGGTCGTCTCGATCACCACCGCGACCACGCCGATCGGCCGGCCGTCATCGTCCAGCGCCGGGGAATATTCCAGGTCGGTCCACAAGGCGCGCGGCGTGCCGTCGCGCACCAGCGTCAGTTCCTGGTCCTGGTACGACAGCGTGCCGCCGCCATGATACACCACCTGCATCACATGCGCGTTGAAGTCCGCGACCTCGTGCCAGCCCTCCAGCACGTTGGTGCCGAGCAGTGCCGGATGGCGGTCGCCCGCGAACCCGCGATAGGCGTCGTTGTAGATCATCACGCCGGTCGGACCCCACAGGGTGACGATCGGCACCGGCGAGCGCAAGACAAAGGCCAGCACCGTGCGCATCGCCACCGGCCAGCTCGCGATCGCGCCGACCGGCGTGGTCTCCCACGCAAAGGCGCCGATCCGCTCCCCCATTTCGCCGCCCCCGATCAGGAACGCCGCTTCCTTGCTGCCTGCCACCACCGTCACATTGTTCGCCCATGCAGCCCGCGCTGTTTCAAGCGCATAACGCCGTTGCATCGTCAAGGCTGCGTGGCCGTCGCGCTATCCCGCCGGTGCCGACGCCGGCGTCGGCGTCGCGGCCGGGGCGGGTGCCTCCGCCGCAGCAGGAGCGGGCGGCGTCGCCGCGGGGGGCACCCCGATCTCCACCTCCACCCGCCGGTTGCGGGCGCGCCCCTCGGGATCGTCGCTGCCGTCCAGCTTGGCATTCGGGGCGATCGGCCGCGCCTCGCCCAGCGCGATCACGGTGATCCGCTCGCGCGGCACCCCCTGCTCGACCAGATAGTCGCGCACCACCTCCGCCCGCCGGCGGGCGGTGCGCAGATTGTCCTTGTCCGACCCTTGCGAGTCGGAATGGCCGCGCAGCACGATCGGGCCGCCCCGCGTCCGCGCCTCCTGCGCCAGCGCATCCAGCGCCGCGCGCGCCGCATCGTCCAGCGCGGCACTGCGTGGGAAGCCGATCGTGCGCGACAGCGGTTCGGGCGTCGCTTCGGGCTCGGGCGCCTCGGCCACCTCGGCATGGACCGCCGGGCGGATGATCGACTTCACCTCGCCCTCGGGCGTCGGGCTCGGCACGGGAAGCGGGGGGGTGAGCGTGTCGGCGGCGTTGACTGGCGCGACGGTGTTCGACGGCGCGCCGCCCTCGCACCCCGCCAGCGACAGGCCCAGCAGGACGCACAATCCCAGCGGATGGCGCAACATGGTCATACCCCTCCCCTTTGCGAACGATGATCCGGTCATGCGACAGCCTCCACCTCGGCACCAGCCCCGTCGCGGCGCGGCTGCGGCGGCGCGTAGGACACGATCACGTCGCCGGCCACCGGCATCGGTCGGGTCGCATGGGTGAAGAAGCGCAACTGCCCGCCGGGGCGCAGCACCAGCAGCAGGTCCGCCTCGGCCGGCAGGGCGGCGCGCGCCGCGGCAAAGTCGAACTGTTCGCTGATCCGCGTCTTGCGGAAGGTCCAGCCGGCGGCCGCCCGCGCCTCGATCTCGTCGATGCCGACCCCCGACGCGAACAGCGACCGCCCGCGCAGCGCTTCGGACAGGCCACGATCGTCGGGCGCGCTGTCGCCCCCGCCGCCACCGAGCTGATACACCGCGTCGCGCCCGATCTCGGGGGCGAACTCGCTGCACACCAGGGCGTTATACGCCTCGTTCGGGGTCGCCGCCGCCAGCGCCTGGAAGCGGCCCATGTCCAGATGCTCTTCGCTCGTCTCCGCCAGGATCTCGCCGTGAAAGGTCGACAGCCCATGCTGGCGCGCGCCCGTCAGCGCACGCCAGTTCGCGTCGCTGATCGTCACCGCCACCTCCAGTTGCTGCAGGTGGCGCGCCAGCGCCAGGCTCCACGGCGTCGCCCCCACGATCAGCAGCCCGCGCTGCCCGGTCGCGGTCACGCCCAGCCGCCGCGCGACCCAGCGGATGCTGAAGCCGTGCGCGACGATCGTCGCCACCACCACGCCGAACGACAGCGTGACCAGGATGCCGCCGTCGCCATAGCCCAGCGCCCCGAGTCTCAGTGCGAACAGCCCCGACATCGCCACCGCGACGATGCCGCGCGGCGCGATCCACGCGATCAGGATGCGCTCGCGCCACGGCACCTTGGAAAAGGCCAAGCTGACCAGCACCGTCGCCGGCCGCACCAGGAAGAGCAGCGCGATCAGGAACGCCAGGAACCGCCATTCGAACCGCCGTGCCACGTCCAGGTCCAGCGAGGCGGACAGCAGGACGAACACGCCCGAGATCAACAGGACGGTCACATTCTCCTTGAACGGATGCACGTCGCGCAGGCTGCTCAGCTTCATGTTGGCCAGCGCCACGCCCATCACCGTCACCGCGACCAGCCCGGTCTCGTGCTGGATCAGGTTGGACAGCACAAAGGTGACGATCACCGCGACGAACAGCACCGGCGCCTTCAGATGCTCGGGCACATGGCCGCGCGGAAACGCCCATTTGATCGCCCAGGCCATGGCAAAGCCGATCACCCCTGCGACGATCGCGGCGAACAGGATCGATGCGGTGACGCCTGCCAGCGACGCGCCGTCGCCCGACCGGCGCAGATATTCATAGGTGATGACCGCGAACAGCGCGCCAAAGGGGTCGTTGACGATCGCTTCCCATTTCAGGATCGCGCGCGGCCGCGCCGCGATGTTGCTCTGGCGCAGCAGCGGCAGCACCACCGTCGGCCCGGTGACGACCAGGATGCCGGCAAACAGGATCGCCACCGGCCACACCAGCCCGGCGATATAGTAACAGGCCAGCGTCCCCAGCACCCAGCCGACCGGCATGCCGATCAGGCCCAGCCGCATCACCGCGCCCTCGGTCTTGCGCAATTCTCGGAAATTCAGGCTCAATCCGCCTTCGAACAGGATCACCGCGACCGCGATCGACACGGCGGGCTCCAGCAGCGGGCCGAACACCTCGGCGGGGCGGACAAGGCCGGTCACCGGTCCGGCGATGATGCCGGCCGCCAGCATCAGGGCGATGCCGGGCCAGCCCGTCCGCCATGCGAGCCACTGGGCACCGACGCCAAGGGCGCCGATCAGCGCGATGGCCAAAGCGTAATTGTGCATGGGGAGCCGAACAGCACAGCCATCCGGCCACCGCAACCCGCAGCGGCCAAAAAAGCGGGTGCCCGGCCGGGGTCCGGGCCGGGCACCCAGGAGGGGTCGGGATCAGAAGCTGCCGCGGATGCCAAAGGTGATGGTGGTGCCGTTGAAGAAGGAATTGTCCCGCCGCGAAAGGCCGTTGCCCTTCTCCTGATCGGGATTTTCGTAATAAAGGTAGAGGTTCTCGTTGGTGATGTTCAGCGCATCGATGCGCAGCTCGAACTGCTTGTTGATCTGGTAGCTGACCGTTCCGTCCAGAAAGCCTTGCGGCGCGGTATAGACGATCTGGTCGTTGCCGTTGTTGATCGAGCTGTTGCCGGCGCGTGCACGGTAATTATACGACCCGCGAATCGCGAACGGCCCCTTCTCGTAGAAGGCGGTGGCGCTGTACGAATAATCCGGCACCGTCGAAATGCCGACGGCCGTGCCCTGGCTGGTGACGAAGTCGTTGCCATCGCGCCAGACCTTGGTGAAGCTGCCCAGCACGCCCAGCCCGTCGAACGGCGCCGGCAGGAAGGTCAGGCTCTGCTGGTACGACAGTTCGATCCCGCTCAGGTCCAGCGTGCCCTGGTTCTGCACCGTGGTCACGTTGAACGGTTGGTCGGGCAGGATCGTGCCCGTGTCGCTGCCCGTCAGCGAACGGCGGTCGAACAGGTCCTGCGACAGTTGCAGCGAACTGAACGGCACACCGAAGATCGTCACTGCCTGCGGCGTCCCCTTCAGGCTTTTCTTGAACGCACCGATCCCCAGGATGGCGCCCGGCTGGAAATACCATTCGGCGCTGATATCGTAGTTGGTGGAGGTCTGCGGCCGGAGTTCGGGGTTGCCCACCGTCACATCGGGGTTGAAGCGGTTGGGGATGGCGATCCCGCTGGCAATGTCGACCAGCGCCGCGCGCGTGATCGTCTTGCCGGCGGAGGCGCGCACCAGCACCTTGGGCGTGATGTCCCATGCCAGGCTGAGCGAGGGCAGCCAGTTGCTGTACCCGCCCTCCCGCTCGCGCGGGACGAAGTTGCCGCCGCCCGCCGGGACATAGTTGTTGATGATGATGTCGGTGTCGGCATAGCGGATGCCGACATTGCCGCGCAGATCGCCGCCGCCCAGCGGCAGCTTCATGTTCGCCTCGAAGAAGGCCGCCTTCACGATCTCCTCGGCGCGAAATGCCGAATTGAGCTGCACGGGCGATGCGGCGTTGGCGCCGTTCGCATCCAGATACCCGTTGACGAAATCGCGCGTAAAGGTCGCGAAGCTCGATGGATAGCCCGGATTGCCGCCGTTGCGCAGAGGCCCGAACGGAAGGAACGGCACCATGTTGCCGATCACGTCGATCGACGCGAACGTGCCGCCACCCGGCAGGGTACGCGTGCGACCGATCGCGGTGCCGTCGCGACGCTCCACCTCCTTCACGCTCGAAACGTAGCTGCCGCCCAGCAATGCCGACCATTCCGCCCCGGCGAACTCGCCCGCGTCCCAGGTCGCCACCACGCGCCCGCTGCGCTGCTTGTCCACCTCGCGCGCCGATCCGAAGCCCAGGCTGGGGTCGGTGAAGTTGCGCGGGTTGGTGAAATCGAGGGGCGAGCTGATCGTCGGATAGCTGACATTGCCCGTCGGGTCGAAGGTCGTCCGGATGCTGTAGATGTTGGTGACGATGCGATTACCGGTCGAGAAAGCGACACTCTCGTTCAGATTGCCTTGCGCGGTCAGCTTCAGCGTGTCGGTCGCGTCCCAGGCGGCCCGCGCGATACCGTATTTGAACTCGGTCTTGGCGTCGCGGTAGAAGCTTTCGGTCAGGATCGAACTGTTGTCGAACGTGCCGTAAAGGTTGTTGTACTGGTCGATCTTGACGTCGACCGGGATCAGGCCCGAATTGGTGCCGCGCCCAGGCAGGCTGGTCGTGCCGGGGACGGTGCGGCTGTTGCGCACCGGCACGCCGAAGGTGAATTCGTCGTTCACGTCGGTGATGCGCGAATAGATGCCATCCAGGCTCGCCTCGAACCGGTCGCTTTTATACTGGAGCGACGCGACGCCGCCCAAGCGCTTGCGTTCGTTGCTGGACGCGAACACGCGGTAGAAGCGCGGCAGGAAGGCGCCCGCGACCTGCTGGCGCGTCAGGCTGCCAAAATTGGCGGCCGGATTGTCCAGATCCAGCGCGAAGGGAAAGGTGCCGGTCGTGTTCGGCGGCGGCGCGGGGGTCAGGAAACCGGGCGCCGCCAGCGTTGTAGAATTATACCCGCCCGTCGACTGGAAGCCCGAACGCTCGTTCACGTTCTGCGCGAACGCCACGCCGATCAATGCGCCGAAATTGCCCCAGGTGTCGCTGATCAGCAGCGAGCCGCGCGGCCGGAACTCGTCCGACTGGGTGTTGTAGTTCTGCGCCAGATTGTAGCGGATCGTGCGCCCCTTGTTGTCGAAGGGACGCGGCGTCTGCAGATCCACATTGCCCGAAATGCCGCCCTCTTCCAGATTGGCGAGCGGGCTCTTGTAGATGTCGACCCGGCCGAACAGTTCGGAGGGGAACACGTCGAAGTTGAACGACCGCCCCGAATTACCGATACCGCCGGTCGAGGTGGTGCGCACCGGCGCACCGTTGATCGTCGTCACCGAGAAATTGGAACCAAGGCCGCGGATACTGATGTTCTGGCCCTCGTTGGACGCGCCGTCGCGTGACAGGAACACGCCCGGAATACGCTGCAACGATTCCGCGACATTCGCCTCGGGAAATTTGCCGATATCCTCCGCCACGATCGAGTCGCGTACGCCGATCGCCTCACGCTTCAGTTCCAGCCCTTCGGCCAGGCTGCGGCGGAAACCGGTGACGACGATAGCGGCATCCTCGGTGCCGGTGGCTGCTGCATCCTGCTGACCTGCGGCCTCCTGCGGCACGCTCTCTCGCGTGGTCACATCCTGGGCGGCGGCGTCCGAGGTGTCGGACGATGGCGACGCGGTCTGCGCGGCCGGCGGTGGATTGGTCTGTGCCGCCGCCGGCGATCCCGCCAGCAACAGGGCCATCGCGCCCGAAGACGCACCGATCAGCATCGCTGTTCTCACCTCACCCCTCCTCTTGTCACGGTATTCCGCTGTTGATGCGGTTTATCATACAAGTTTTGGGAGTCGTCAATCATCGCTCGGACAAAATCCGCCAACGTCACATCATGCGGCCAGAGTATCGTCAAGAAGCGCCCTCAATAGGTATGATGACGCCGCCCCGTCCGCCTTCATCGGGCATGCGCCGCCGCCGAAACGGCGCCTGCATTTGCGATCCCGCCGCCCCGCCGCTAGGCGGCAGCGCATGCATCGCCGCTGGCCCGCCATCATCGCGCTCTGGCTGCTCGGCGTCCTGGCCGCCGCGCAGCTCGCCAAATTCTCCACCATCGCGCCCGTCCTGCGCGCCCGCTTTGCACTGTCGCTGCCCGCCACCGGGCTCTTGATCTCGCTGCTGGAGGTCGGCGGCGGCCTGCTCGGCTTCGTCGCAGGGCTGGCGCTCGGCCGCATCGGCTATCGCCGCGCGCTGGTCACCGGGCTCGCCACGCTGGCGGGATGCAGCCTGGTCGAGGCGCTGGCCACCACCCCCGCCCCGCTGTTCGTCGCGCGCGGGGTGGAGGGGATCGGCTATCTTCTCGTCGTCATCGCCGCGCCCACCGCGATCGCCGCCATCGCAAGCGACCGCGACCGCCCCCGCGCGCTGGCCCTGTGGAGCAGCTTCGTGCCCGTCGGCGTCGCGGTCGGCGGCGCGGTGACGGGGATGGGGACGCAAGTTCTCGACGCCACCGGTCTGCTGCTGCTCTGGGCGGCGCTGCTGGCGCTGGCGGTCATACCGGCGCTGCGCCTGCCGCTCGGCACCGCCGCGTCCCGCGGGCTCGCGTTGCCGGCGCCGGCGGCGTGGATCGCCACCTTCGGCTTCGGCCTCTACACGCTGTTCCTGTGCGCGCTGACCATGTTGCTGCCCACCTTCCTGACCGAGATGCGCGGTGCCTCGCTCGCCACCGCCGGGCTCGTCGCCGCCTTTGCCTCGCTTGCCGCGCTTCCCGGATCGGCGATCGCGATGGCGCTGATGCGGCGCGGTGCGCTCAGGTCCAGCGCGATGATGCGCATCGTCGCGCCCGCACTTGCCGTCACCGCGCTGCTCGCGCCGCTGGTCTTTGCCGATATCGGCGGCTGGGGCATGGCGGCGCTCGTCGCGGTGGCGGTGGTGGGCGCCAGCGGCCTCGTCTCCCCGCTCGTCTTTGCGCGCCTGCCGATCCTGGCGCGCGCCGCCGCGGCCGACGATCCGCGCATCGCCACCGCCAACGGCCTGCTGACCCAGTTCGGCGCGGGCGGCGCGCTGATCGGCCCGCCGCTCGGCGGCCTGGTCGTCGGGCTATGGGGCTGGCCGGGGCTCGGCATCGCCATCGCCATGCTGTCGCTCGCCATGCTGGCGACGATCGCCCTGGCTGAGCGCATCGGTGCCCGTCCCGCGCTTTAGCCGCCTCACGCAAATCTTGGCTGTCGCGGCTGTCGCCATGCACTACATTGCCGCGATGAAGATCCGCTTCTCCTTCGGGGCACAGGTGTTCGTCGGCATGGCCGCCGGCCTGCTGCTCGGCCTTCTCGCGCGCCAGTCGAACCTCACCGGCCTGGCCGAGGCGCTTCGCATCGTCGGGGAAAGCTTTGTCCAGCTGCTCAAGGTGCTGGTCGTGCCGCTGGTCTTTACCGCGATCGTCGCGTCAATCGCGGCGCTGCGCAATCTCAACAATGCCGCGCGGCTCGTCGCCTCCACCTTTATCTGGTTCGCCATCACCGCGCTGATCGCGGTCACCATCGGCCTTGCCCTCGGCACCATCCTCGAACCCGGCCTCCATGCCGGCGTCGCCCCCGCCACCGCCACCCGCCCCGACACCGCCGGCTCCTGGCTCGATTTCCTGCGCGGCCTGATTCCCGCCAATATTCTGGGTCTGTCCGCCGCCACCAAGGTGCCCGACACCGGCGGCTTCGCGACCGCCCTGTCCTTCAACATCCTCCAGATCATCGTCATGGCCGTCGCCATCGGCGTCGCCGCGGTGCGGGTGGGCGAGGCGGGCAACGCCTTTCTGTCCTTCAACGCCTCCGCGCTGGCCATCTTCCGCCGCATCCTCACCTGGGTGATCCGCCTCACCCCGATCGGCTCGGGCGCGCTGCTCGGCAACGCCATCGTCCGCTATGGCTGGCAATCGCTGTCGGCGCTGGGCAGCTTCGCGTTTGCCGTCTATCTCGGCCTCGCCCTCGTCCTGTTCGTCGTCTACCCCCTCCTCCTCCTCGCCAACGGCCTCTCCCCCCGCCGCTTCTTCGCCGCCGCCTGGCCCGCCATCCAGCTCGGCTTCGTCTCGCGCTCCTCGATCGCCACCCTCCCCGTCACCGAGGATGCCGTCGAACGCCGCCTCGGCGTGCCCCGCGCCTATTCGGCCTTTGCCGTGCCCTTTGCCGCGACCACCAAGATGGACGGATGCGCCGCGATCTACCCGGCAATCTCCGCGCTGTTCGTCGCGCAATATTACGGCCTTGCCCTCCATGCGACCGATTACCTGCTGATCGTCGCGGTCTCCGTGCTCGGCTCGGCCGCGACCGCGGGGCTGACCGGCGCGGTGGTGATGCTGACGCTGACGCTCTCCACCCTCGGCCTGCCGCTGGAGGGAGCCGGCCTCCTGCTCGCCATCGACCCGATCCTCGACATGGGCCGCACCGCGATCAACGTCGCGGGGCAGGCGCTGGTCCCGACGCTGGTCGCCAAACGCGCCGGCCTGCTGGCGGACGCGCCCACGCAGGACGTCTTGCCCGAGGCCGCCCCCGCGGCGTAAAAGGCGCATGAGCTTGCCAGCGGTGCGTTGCCAAGGTAATACACGCGAGTGGCCGACCGCCGGAACCCCAAGTCATGCGCCCCGATCCCTTCAATCCCAACGATCCTTTCCGGGGCGAGCGTCCGCCACCCGATCGCCCGTTCGAACCGATCGGCGACGCCAGCCCTTATTATGACGAGAATGACGAACGCTGGTCCTTCGGCCCGGTGGACGAGCCCGCGCGTCGCCGCCCCGCCTGGGGCAAGTGGCTGGTGCGCGGGCTCGGCGCCGGCATCGTCCTGCTCGTCGTCGCGATCATCTGGCTGGCGGTCACCGCGCCCCTTTCGCGCTCGCTGCAACCGCCCACCCCGCCCTCGATCACGCTGACCGACGATGATGGCCAGCCGATCGCCCGGCGCGGCGCGATCATCGGCAAGCCCGTCGATGCCGCCACCCTGCCCCCGCATGTGCGCGAGGCGTTCATGGCGATCGAGGACCGGCGCTTCTATTCGCACTGGGGCATCGACCCGCGCGGCATCCTGCGCGCGCTGGTCCACAATCTCGGCTCGGGCGGCGTGCGCGAGGGCGGCAGCACGATCACGCAGCAGCTCGCCAAGAACGCCTTCCTCGATTCCGACCGCACCGCCGGACGCAAGATCCGCGAGGCGATGATCGCCTTCTGGCTGGAGGCGTGGCTGACCAAGGACGAGATCCTGTCGCGCTATCTGTCCAACGTCTATTTCGGCGACAATGTCTACGGCATCGACGCGGCGGCGAAGCATTATTTCGGCCGCACGCCAAAGACGCTCAACATCGGTCAGGCCGCCATGCTCGCCGGGCTGGTCAAGGCGCCCTCGCGCCTCGCCCCCACCAGCAACCTTGCCGGCGCGCGCAAGCGGCAGGCGGTGGTCGTCGCCGCGATGGAGGATGCCGGCTTCCTCACCAAGGCGGAGGCCGATGCCGTCCGCCCGCAACGCGTGCTGGCGCAGCGCCCCGAAACCCTGCCCAGCGGCACCTATTTTGCCGACTGGGTGCTGCCCGAAGCGCGCGATCAGGCCGGCGAGATCAAGACCGAGGCGACCGTCAGGACCACGCTCGACCGCCGCCTCCAGCGCCTGGCCGAGCGCACCGTGCGCCGCGCCGGGCTGCGTCAGGCGCAGGTCGCGCTGGTCGCGATGCGCCCCGATGGCCGCGTCGTCGCGATGGTCGGCGGCAAGGATTACGCCAAGAGCCCGTTCAACCGCGCCACCCAGGCGCGGCGCCAGCCCGGCTCCGCGTTCAAGCTGTTCGTCTATCTCGCCGCGCTCCGCTCCGGCCTGACCCCGGATTCGACCGTCGAGGATCGCCCCGTCGACATCGCCGGGTGGAAGCCGCGCAACAGCGACGGCCGCTATCTCGGCGACATCACGCTGCGTCAGGCGTTCGCGCGGTCGTCCAACGTCGCGGCGGCACGCCTGACGCAACAGGTCGGCGTCCGCGCGGTCATCAAGGCGGCCCGCGATCTCGGCATCTCCACCCCGATCGCCAACGAGGCGACGATCGGCCTCGGCACCTCCACCGTCTCGCTCCTCGAACTCACCGCCGCCTATGCCGCGATCGCCAACGAAAGCTATCCGGTCCAACCCCGCGGCCTCGCCGATGTCCGCGACAAGAGCTGGTACCAGTCGCTGACCGATCGCCCGCAGGGTTTCTCCGCCAGCGTGCATGACGGCATGCTCGACCTGCTCGGCTCCTCGATCCGCAGCGGCACGGGGCGCGAGGCGCTGCTGACCGTCGACGCATATGGCAAGACCGGCACGACGCAGGATGCGCGCGACGCGCTGTTCGTCGGCTTCGCGCGCGATCTGGTGGTCGGCGTCTGGGTCGGCAACGACGACAACACCCCCAATCCCGGCCTGTCCGGCGGCGGCGTGCCGGCGCGGATCTGGCGCGACTTCATGCAATCCGCGCTCGACATCGCCCCCGTCCCCGCCCCGGTCGTGGAAGAGGCCGTCGACGAGAATGTCATCGACGCCAATGTGATGGAAAGCGGCGACCCGGTCGGCGATCTGATCCAGGGCATGGGCGTCGACATGCGGCTGGGCGAGGACGGCTCGCTGATCGTCGGCCCCGCCCGCGGCCGCCGCGACGAGGAACGCGGCCCACCCCCCGAAGACCGCCGCCCCCGCGACGGACCGGAGGAACCGGACGAGGATTTCTAGAGATCGGCATCCGGTAAGCCCTCTCCCCTCCGGGGAGCATCAGGTAAACAGCGCCCCGCGCTGTTTAGTCCATGCCGGGGGCATGGACGACCTGATGCTGGAGGGGACCCGCGGCTTTAGCCGTGGGGAGGGTGAGGGGCCGCGAAGCAGCGCAGCACTGCTGGTCTACCCCTCACCCTCCCATCGCTTCACGACGGACCCCTCCAGCATCAGGAAGGGAGAGGGGAACCGCGCTGACCCCGATGTATGCCAAAACGGACTTTGACCCTGTCACGGGCAAAATCGCATATTGCCCCCGCTGCCGGCCAAACCGACCGGTGCTAAGCCGCCGTGACGGGCGCCGCGTACGCAGCGGAGGCGCCACCGCGCTGTCGGGCGACGATGTCGCCACCGTCGCCCGGGCGCATGCAGTATCCACCTGCAGCATCTACAAGGTCCGCGCCGCGGCGGTCGATCTCAACCGGGGAGACGGACCGGGCCGATGATCGCGCTGCTCCACCCGCTTCTCTATACCGGCGTCGCGCTGTGGCTGCTCACCGATCTGGGCAGCCGGCTGTGCCGGGGCATATTCTCGCGGTCGAGCCTCAAGGATGCGGCCGGCGCTGAAACGGTTGATCGTCGTCGCACCCTGACGCATCGCGGACAGCCGTTGACGCCCCCTCGCCTCGCGCCCAAGGCGCTGCGCATGCGCTTCTTTTCCGACAACGCCGCCCGCATCCATCCCAAGATTCTCGATGCGATCGTCGCCGCCGACACGCTGGACACCGCCTATGACGGCGATCGCTGGTCGCAAGGCTTGGACGCACGGCTTTCCGCGCTGTTCGATACCACGGTGGAGGTGTTGTGGGTGCCCACCGGCACCGCCGCCAACTGCCTCGCGCTGGCCAGCCTCTGCCCGCCTTATGGCGGTGTCGTCTGCCACCGCGATGCGCATATCCAGAATGACGAGGGCGGCGCCCCCGAATTCTATACCCACGGCGCCAAGCTGATGCTGGCGGATGGCGAGGGTGCCAAGCTGACGCCGGCCACCATCGCCCATCTGCTGGATGCGATCCCGGCCCATGTCCACAGCGTCCAGCCGCACGCCATCTCGATCACCAACGCCACCGAATATGGCCGCGTCTATGCACCCGAAGAGGTTGCCGCGATCGGCGAACTTGCCCGGAACCGCAACCTCGCGCTCCACATGGACGGTGCCCGTTTCGCCAATGCGGTCGCCGGCACCGGCGCGCACCCTGCCGACCTGACCTGGCGCGCGGGCGTCGATGCGCTGTCCTTCGGCTTCGTCAAGAATGGCGGGATGAGCGCGGAGGCCTTGGTCTTCTTCACCCCCGGCCATGCCGATGCCGCGCGCCGCCGCCGCAAGCGGGCCGGGCTGCTCTTTTCCAAGGGCCGCTATCTCGCCGCGCAGATCCTGGCGATGGTCGAGGACGATCTGTGGATCGCCAACGGCGCTGCCGCCAACGCGCATGCCGCGCGCCTCGCCGCTGCCGCCGGCGACCGGCTGGTCCATCCGGTCGAGGCCAACGAGGTCTTCCTGCGCATGACCCCGGACGAGGCCGCGGCGCTCCGTGCGCAAGGCTTCGACTTCTACGACTGGGCGGCGGGCGAGATCCGCCTCGTCACCGCCTGGGACAGCGACGAGGACGCCGTCGCCCGCCTCGCCGACGCGATTGCCCTTCTGTGAGCGAATTCGACCACCGCCCGCAATCGACCAAGGCGGCGATCCTCGTCCCCTTTGCGATCGTCACGCTGATCTGGGGATCGACCTGGCTGGTCATCCGCGATCAACTGGGTGTGGTGCCGCCCTCCTGGTCGGTCAGCTACCGCTTCCTCGTCGCCGGGCTCGCCATGGCCGCCTATGCGAAGTTTCGCGGCGAAAGCTTCCGGTTGGGCGCCGGCGGGCTGCTGTTCGCGCTCGCCATCGGCGTGTTCCAGTTCGTGATGAACTTCAACTTCGTCTACCGGGCCGAACAGTTCATCACCTCCGGCCTCGTCGCCGTCGTCTTCGCGATGCTGCTCGTCCCCAACGCCCTGTTCGCGCGCGTCTTCCTCGGACAGCGCCTCGGCGGACAGCTCATCGCCGGCTCCGCCGTCGCCATGGCCGGCGCCGCCCTCCTCTTCGTGCACGAGGCGCGCGTCGATCCCGCCGGCCCCGCCAACGCCCTTGCCGGCATCGGCTTCACCGCCCTCGCCATCCTCGCCGCCTCCACCGCCAACGTCATGCAGGCGACCCGCACCGCGAAACGCTATCCGATGCACAGCGTCCTTGCCGTGGCGATGCTCTCGGGCGCCGGCATGGATGCCCTGCTCGCCTATGCGCTGGCCGGGCCACCCAGCTTCGAGTGGCGCGCCGGCTATGTCGCCGGCATCGTCTATCTCGGCCTCGCCGCCTCCGCGCTCGCCTTTCCGCTCTATTACCGCGTGCTGCGCGTCATCGGCCCGGCCAAGGCGGCCTATTCCAGCGTCATCGTCCCCGTCATCGCGATGCTGCTGTCGACGCTGTTCGAGGGCTATCGCTGGTCGCCGCTCGCCGCCGCCGGGGCCGCCGTCACCGGGCTGGGGCTGGTCATCGCACTCAGCGCGCGCAGGCCCAACCGGTAATCGGGAAAGCGCAAGGTCCAGCCCAGCACCCGCTTCGCCTTGCCGTTCGCCACCCGCCGGTTCTCCGCATAGAAACCACGCGCCATCGGCGACAGGCTGTCCAGGGATACGACCGGCGGCGGCGGCAGGCCGATCAGCGCCGCGGCGAACGCCACCACATCGTCCTGCGGGCATGGGACATCGTCGGCCAGGTTGTACGCCCCGGCCGGCGCATCGAACCCGGCGATCACGCCCGCCACGATATCGTCGGCATGCACCCGGCTGAACACCTGGGTGGCCAGCCCGATGCGGTGCGCCCGCCCCGCGCGCACCCGGTCGATCGGCGAGCGGCCCGGCCCATAGATGCCGGGCAGGCGGAATACCCGCGCACCCCGCGCCAGCCACGCCGCATCCGCCTGCGCGCGCGCCACCCGCCGCCCGCCGCCGGTCGGTGCGCTCTCATCGACCCACGCGCCCCCGGCATCGCCATAGACGCCGGTGGAGGACAGATAGCCCAGCCAGCCGCGCCCCAGCCACGCACCGTACCGGTCCAGCACCGGATCGCGTTCGTCCGCCGGCGGCACCGAGGACAGCACATGCGTCGCCGACGCCAGCGCCGCGATCACCGCCGCATCATCGTCGAAGCGGATCGTGCCGTCCCGCCCGTCGCGCGTCGTGCCCGTCACCTGCCAGCCGGCACGGGTCAGCCGCGCCGCCAGTGCCGACGCGACATAGCCCATGCCGAAGACCAGAAGCCGGCTCACCCGATGCGCCTTACTTCGCCGCCATCGGCCCCTTGTAGAGCGTGCCGAAATAGTCGCCCTTGTTCCACACCGGCCGCGCATCGCCATCGGCGATCTCGCGCGCGATGGCATAGTTCACGCCCACGAAGCGCGGCCCCTGGCTCCAGTCGATCGGCAGGCTCAAATCGTCGGACGGCTGGTGATAGTTGTTCGACATGAACGTCTTCACCGCCGCGGCGCCCGGCCCCTTCTGGCCCGGCCACAGGAAGACCGAAGGGATGCCCTTCTGGACGAAGCGGAAATGGTCGGAGCGCACGAAGATGCCTTCCTCCGGCATCGGATCGGGCGACAGCGGCAGGCCGAGCGCCCCCACCGCCTTGCGCACGATCGGCCCCAGCGTCGAGCGCTCGGCACCGAACACGATCATGTCCTCGAACGTGTAGGTCAGGATCGGCATGTCCAGGTTCACGTCCGCCACGATCGACGCCAGGGGCACGGTCGGGTTGTTCGCGAAATAGTCGGAACCGACCAGCCCCTTCTCCTCCGCGGTCACCGCCAGGAACATCACGCTGCGCCGCGGCGGCTTGCCGCTTTCCTTGAAGCGCTTGGCTTCCTCGATCAGGCTGGCGATGCCGATCGCATTGTCCAGCGCGCCATTGTTGATCCGGTCGCCGTCGCCGCCCTCGTTGACGCCGATATGGTCCAGATGCGCGGACAGCACGACCACCTGGTCCTTCAGCTTGGGATCGCTGCCCGGAATCATGCCGATGACGTTGCTGCTCGGCATCGGCGTCGCGCTGGTCTTCAGCGCGACGGTCAGCGTGCCCCTGGCCGCCACCGGCCGGTAGCGCGGGGTTTCTGCCGCCGCCGCCTTCACCACCGCATCCCAGTCCTTGCCGAACAGCTTGGCCGCGCCCGCCGCGCTCAGCGTTCCCAGGATCGGCGTGCCCGGCGTCGGATTATGGACGGTGCCGTCGGCATTGGCCCAGCCCACGCGCGGCCGGTCATAGCCGGCCGCCATCACCTGGAACGACCGCTGCCGCCCCACCGCGCTCGGCATGACGAGCTGGATCGCGCCCACCGCCCCGCGCGCGGCGGCCAGTGCCGCCTTGTTCGCCGCGCTGCCGAAAAAGGCGCGTTCCTCGCCGCCCAGCCCGGCGGGCGTGCCGGGGACGAACGCCACGATCTTGCCGCGCACATCGACGCCCTTGAAGTCGTTCTGGCCATATTGCGGCGCATCGATGCCATAGCCGACGAAAACGACCGGCGCCGACAGGCTGGTTTCCGCATGCCCCGGCACCGGCGACGGCGCATAATCCTCGCCAAAGGTCAGCGTCACCGGCTGCCCTCCGCGCGCCGTCCAGACGAAGCTTCCCTGATCGGCCGCCTTGTAGCTGACCAGCGGCACCTTTTGCAGATAGCCGCCGGCATCGCCCGCCGGCTTCAGCCCGGCCGCATAGAATTGCGATGCGACATATTGCGCCGCGATGTCATATTCGGGGCTTCCCGCCTCGCGCCCCTTCATCGCGTCGGAGGCCAGGAACATCACATGCGCGCGCATGGCCGCCTGATCGGCCGGCAGTTCGGGGATGGCGGGCGTGGTTTGGGCGGAAGCGGCGGCGGACAGGGCAAGCAGCGAAACGAGCGCGACACGACGGAACATGCAGGGTCCTTCGGAACAGACTGTTGCACGCACCTAAAGCACATCGCACCCGATCGAAACAGCACTCAAAGCGGCTTTCCCGCCTGCGCGCGTGCCAGTTCCACCGGATCATGCGTGCACGTCACCGTCACCACGTCCGCCTGCTCGATCGACAACGCGCGCAGCCGCGCCTGATTGTCCATCCGGCTGCGCGCATCCACCTCCATCAGCCGCTGATAGGCGCGCAGACCCGGCGTGCACCGCCGCCGCGCCTCGCGCATCTCCCCGCGATAGAAATAGGCATCCCCTGCGTGCAGCAGCCAGCGGCCACCCGGCTGCGCCACCGCCACCCCCGCATGTCCCCAGGTATGTCCGGGCAGCGGCACCATCAGTATCTCGGGCGGCAGGCCCTTCAGGTCGCGCACCGCCTCGAAGCCGAACCAGCCGTCTCCCTGCGGACCGTATAGCTGCCAGTCGCGCACGCCGTCGATCTGGCTCGGCCGCCACCGCGCCTGCGCCACGACGCCCGCGCGCGGTCCCGTCGCATCGCTATATTCGCGCGCCATCACATGCACCGCGGCATTCGGAAAATCCTCCAGCCCGCCGGCATGGTCGAAATCCAGGTGCGTCACCACGATGTGCCGCACATCCTGCGCCCGGTATCCCAGCGCCTCGACCTGCCGGATCGCCGTTTCCCGCTCGCGCAGCCGGATGTTCAGCATCGCCCGCCACGTCCGCGTGATCCGCGGCGAGGGCGAGGCATGCGGCCGCGCCACGTCGCGCAAACCATAGCCGGTATCGACCAGCACCAGCCCATGCGCATCCGTCTCGATCAACAGGCAATGGCAGACCAGATGCCCGAGCACGCCGTGGCTGCACCCGTCGAACAAGGCGCCGCCCACCGGGCAATCGGTGCCGCAGTTCAGATGATGGATCCGCATCCGCTACTCCTTCCGCCCGCCAACGTGCAGCGCCCGGTGAGGGTCCGGTCAAACCACCCGACACCAACCTGAATCATGATGATTTTCAATTATTTACCCTCGCCCCTCCGGGGAGAGGGAAGGGGCCCGCTGCCTTCAGGCAGTGGGAAGGGTGAGGGGCAGACCAGCAGTGCAACGCTGCTTGACACCCCCTCACCCTCCCGTCGCTTGCGCAACGGGCCCCTCCAGCATCAGGGGAGAGGACTCGGTTTCAGCGCTGTCCTACAAACCCCGAATCCGCTACCATCCACGCCATGCGCACCCGGCCCCAGACCCGGCCTCTCCCCCCAGCGCACGATTGCAAAAACGGTAAGTGGACACAGGAGGGGGGGTGTAGTGTCCACTTCCAGCCGCCCCGGCCGGCCATGTCGCCGAAAATGCCCCGAATCACCCCACTGACGCCGCCGCCGCTTGCCCCTATATTGCGGCCCATGGACATGCAGCACAGCGCCGCCACCCCGTCGGTCATCCACCGCGCGGATTACCGCCCGCCCGCCTGGCGCGTGCCCGAACTGGCGCTGGATTTCGATCTCGACCCGGCCGCCACGCGCGTCCGCGCCACGCTGTCGGTGGAACGCGGCGGCGCGCATGGCGAACCGCTGCGCCTGGATGGCGAGGGGCTGACCCCGCTGGCGGTCCGGGTCGACGGCGTCGCGGTCAACGACTGGTGGATGGAGGGCGAGCGGCTCATCGTGCCGCTTGCCGGCGACGCGCACCGCGTCGAGACGGAGGTGGAGATCGCGCCCGATCGCAACACCCAGTTGATGGGCCTCTACGCGTCCGGCGGCAATCTGTGCACCCAGTGCGAGGCGGAGGGGTTTCGCCGCATCACCTTTTTCCCCGATCGCCCCGACGTCCTCACCGTCTACCGGGTGCGGATGACCGCGGACGCCCGGCGCTTTCCCGTCCTGCTGTCGAACGGCGATCCCGTCGGCCGGGGCGAGCTGCAGGACGGCCGCCACTGGGCCGAATGGCACGATCCCTTTCCCAAGCCGTCCTATCTGTTCGCGCTGGTCGCGGGCGATCTGGCGGTCAATCGCGGCACCTTCACCACCCGTTCGGGTCGCGTGGTGCAACTCGGCATCTGGGTTCGCGCCGCCGACCTGCCCAAGACCGATCATGCGCTCCATGCGCTCAAACTGTCGATGGCGTGGGACGAGCGCGTCTATGGCCGCGAATATGATCTCGACGTGTTCAACATCGTCGCGGTCGACGATTTCAACTTCGGCGCGATGGAGAACAAGGGGCTGAACATCTTCAACAGTCGCTACATCCTCGCCGATCCCGATACCGCGACCGATTACGACTATGACGCGATCGCCGCCGTCGTCGCGCACGAATATTTCCACAACTGGTCGGGCAACCGCATCACCTGCCGCGACTGGTTCCAATTGTCGCTGAAGGAAGGTTTCACCGTCTATCGCGACCAGGGCTTCTCCGCCGATCAGGGCTCGCCCGCGGTCAAGCGGATCGAGGATGTGCGCGGGCTTCGCGCCAGCCAGTTTCCGGAGGATTCGGGGCCCCTCGCCCATCCGGTCCGCCCCGAGGCCTATCTGGAAATCTCGAACTTCTACACCGCCACCATCTACAACAAGGGCGCCGAGCTGATCCGGATGATGGCGACCATCCTGGGGCCCCAGTCCTTCCGCGCCGCGACCGACCTGTATTTCGACCGCTTCGACGGCACGGCTGCCACCTGCGAGGATTTCGTGGCCTGCATGGAGGAAGCGGGCGGCATCGACCTGTCGCAATTCCGCCTGTGGTACAGCCAGGCCGGCACCCCGCGCGTCTCCGCCAGCCTTGAGCATCAGGCCGGCGGCGGCCGCGCCACGCTGCGCCTTGCCCAGCATGTGCCCCCCACCCCCGGCCAGCCGGTCAAGCAATCCATGGTGCTGCCGCTGCGCCTGCGCCTGTTCGGCGCGCAAACCGGCCAGCCGCTGACCGACGAACAGCTCGTCCTGCTCGACCAGCCCAGCAAGACCATCGTCTTCGAAACCGTGGCCGAGCGGCCGGTGCTGTCGATCAACCGCGGCTTCTCCGCCCCGGTGGTGGTGGAAAGCGACCGCTCGCCCGCCGACCTCGCCTTCCTGTCCGCGCATGACGACGACCCCTTCGCCCGGTACGAGGCGATGCAGCAACTGATGCTCGACACCCTCGTCGCCGGCGCACTCGGCGATGCGGCCGATCATCAGGGCGTGGTCGATGCGGTCGCGCGCACCCTCGACGGCCCCGATCTCGACTGGGCGTTCCTGGCGGAGGCGGTGCTGATCCCCTCCGAAAGCTTTGTCGGCGACCAGTTGGCGGTGGTCGACCCACAAGGGATCCACGCTGCGCGCGAGGCGCTTCGCCGGGCCCTCGGCACCGCGCTCGCCGATCGCTGGCGTGCGCTCTATGACCAGACCGGACAGGGCGCCTACACCTATTCGCCGGAGGCCAAGGGCAAGCGCCGACTGCGCGGCGTCGCGCTCGGCTATATCGCCGCCAGCGGCGCCCCCGACGCCGCCGACCTCGCCTTCCGCCAGTTCGAGGCGGCCGACAACATGACCGACCGGCAAAGCGCGCTCAGCACGCTGGTCAATCTCGGGGGTCCGGCGTGCCAGGCGGCCCTCGACCGCTTCTATACGCGCTATGCCGGCAACGCGCTCGTGCTCGACAAATGGTTCCAGACGCAGGCGCTGTCCTCGCGCGACGATACCGGCGCGGTGGTCGCGGCGCTTGCCCGGCATCCGGACTTCACCCTCGCCAATCCCAACCGCGCCCGCGCGCTGATCGGCGCGTTCGGCGTCAACCAGCGTGCCTTCAACGCCGCCGACGGCTCGGGCTATCGCTTCCTCGCCGACCAGCTGATCGCCCTCGACCGCCTCAATCCGCAGACCGCCGCCAAGCTGCTCCCTCCGCTCGGCCGCTGGCGCCGCTTCGACGCCGCCCGCGCCGCCCTCATGCGCGCCGAGCTGCAACGCATCGTCGCGGTCCCCGGCCTGTCCCGCGACCTGTACGAGCAGGCCAGCAAGTCATTGGAATAAAATAGGAAACTCCGTTCGCCCTGAGCGAAGTCGAAGGGCAAGCACAACGCCGTCGGCTTCCCTCGCTCAGAACAGACGCCCGCCATCGGGCACCGGCTCGCTCGGGCGCGCCAGCACCACCTTGCCGTCCGCGTCCGGAAAGCCCAGCGTCAGCACCTCGGACATCATCGGCCCGATCTGCCGCGGCGGGAAGTTCACCACCGCCGCCACCTGGGTACCGACCAGGCTATCCACCGGATGATGCTCGGTGATCTGCGCGGACGACCGCTTGATCCCGATGGCGGGGCCGAAGTCGATGGTCAGCTTGATCGCCGGCTTGCGCGCCTCGGGAAACGGCTCCGCGGCGACGACCGTCCCCACCCGGATATCGACCTTCAGGAAGTCGTCGAACCCGATGGTCTCCGCGGCTGCCGCCGCTGGATCATGCGATACGTGCATCAGAAATCCACATTGTCATAATGGGCCGGCGGCCCGATCAACTCCATCCGCTCGGACAGCAGCGGACGGAAGGAGGGCCGGCTCTTCAGCCCGCGATACCAGCGCGCGGTCTGCTCATGCCCCTTCCAGTCGATCCCGCCCAGATAGTCCGCCACCGAAATCTGCGCCGCCGCCGCCAGATCGGCCAGGCTCAGCGTCGCGCCCCCCAGCCAGTTGCGATGGTCGAGCAGATAGTCGGTATAATCGAGATGCCCGACCGCGGCCTTCATCGCCTCGCGCAGCGCCCGGCCATCGGGGCTGCCCACCTTGGCGACGCGCTTCACCATCCGCTCGTGCAGCAGCGGCCCGGTCACGTCGCGATAGAAATGCGTGTCGAACCACGTCACCAGCCGGCGGATCTCGGCGCGGTTGACCGCGGTGCCGTTGATCATCGCGGCCTTTTCGACCGTTTCCTCGAAATACTCGCAGATTGCCATCGAATCGATCAGCAACATGCCGCGCTGGTTGTCGACCATCACCGGCGTCTGGCCGGCAGGGTTCATGTCCAGGAATTCATCCCGCCGCAGCCAGGGCGATTCGCGCACCAGCTCGTATCCCACGCCCTTCTCGCCCAGCAGGAGGCGCACCTTGCGCGAGAAGGGACACAGGGGAAATTGGAAGAGCTGCCACATGGCCCTCACCTAAGCGCCAGTGGCAGCCCTCGCCAAGCCTATTCCGCGGCTTCCAGTGCCACGCTGTCGTCGAGCGGATGGGCCAGCCGGGTCAGCATCTCCTTGGGCACCACCTGCCAGAACTTGCCCGCGACCCGGTCCCAGTCATCCAGCAGCCCCTTGGACCAGCGGCTGTCGGTCGCCTTGGCATGCTGTTCCACCAGATCGCGCAGCACGCCCTCCCAGTGTTCGGATGCCAGGCGCTGCCACACGATGTTCTCCGGATTGGCCCGCGCCGCAAAGCGGTCCTCGGCGTCGTAGATGAACGCCATGCCGCCGGTCATGCCCGCACCGAAGTTCGCGCCGACCGCGCCCAGCACCACCGCGATGCCGTTGGTCATGTATTCGCAGCCATTCGCGCCGCAGCCCTCGACCACCACGGTCGCGCCGGAATTGCGCACCGCAAAGCGCTCGCCCGCCTGCCCCGCCGCGAACAGCCGGCCGGAGGTCGCGCCGTACAGCACGGTGTTGCCGATGATCGTGTTGTCCTGGCTGGCGAGCGGCGACGATACCGCCGGCCGCACGATGATCGTGCCCCCGGACAGGCCCTTGCCGACATAGTCGTTGGCGTCGCCGAATACCTCCAGCGTGATGCCCTTGCACAGGAACGCGCCCAGCGACTGGCCCGCGCTCCCGCGCAGCCGGATCGTGACGTGCCCGTCCGCCAGCTTGCTCATGCCGAAGGTGCGGGTGATCTCGCTCGACAGGCGCGTGCCCACCGCCCGGTGCGTATTGCGCACCGAATAGGTCAGCTGCATCTTCTCGCCACGACTGAACACCGCGGACGCATCCTTGATGATCTGCGCGTCCAGGCTGTCCGGCACGTCGTTGCGGAAGGTGTTGAGCGAGAAGCGGCGTTCCGCATCGGTCGCATCGACCTTGGCGAGGATCGGGTTCAGGTCCAGATCGTCCAGATGCTCCGCACCGCGGCTCACCTGCCGCAGGAACTCGGTGCGCCCGATCACCTCGTCCAGGCTCCTGCAGCCCAGCCGTGCTAGGATATCGCGCACCTCTTCGGCGATGAAGGTCATCAGGTTGATGACCTTTTCCGGCGTGCCGGTGAACTTGGCGCGCAGCCGCTCGTCCTGCACGCATACGCCCACCGGGCAGGTGTTCGAATGGCACTGGCGCACCATGATGCATCCCATCGCCACGAGGCTCAGCGTGCCGATGCCGAACTCCTCGGCACCCAGGATCGCCGCGATCACGATGTCGCGCCCGGTCTTGAGGCCACCATCCGCCCGCAAACGGATGCGCCCGCGCAGCCCGTTCAGCGTCAGCGTCTGGTTGACCTCCGACAGGCCCATTTCCCACGGCGTGCCGGCGTATTTGATCGACGTCTGCGGAGACGCACCCGTGCCCCCGACATGGCCGGATACCAGGATGACGTCGGCATGCGCCTTCGCCACGCCCGCCGCGACCGTGCCGATACCGGCGGAGGACACCAGCTTCACGCAGACCCGCGCCCGCGGGTTGATCTGCTTGCAATCATAGATGAGCTGCGCGAGATCCTCGATCGAATAGATGTCGTGGTGCGGCGGCGGCGAGATCAGCGTCACGCCCGGCGTCGCATGGCGCAACTTGGCGATGAACTCGGTCACCTTGAAGCCGGGCAGCTGCCCGCCCTCGCCGGGCTTGGCACCCTGCGCGACCTTGATCTCAATCTCCTCGCACGCGTTCAGATATTCGGCGGTGACGCCGAACCGCCCGGACGCGATCTGCTTGATCGTCGAATTGGCGTTGTCGCCATTGTCATAGGGCGTGTAGCGGCTCTTGTCCTCGCCGCCCTCGCCCGACACCGCCTTGGCACCGATGCGGTTCATCGCGATCGCCAGCGTCTCGTGCGCCTCCGGGCTCAGCGCGCCCAGCGACATGCCCGGCGTCACGAAGCGCTTGCGGATCTCGGTGATCGCCTCGACCTGATCGACCGGCACCCCTTCACCGGGGAAGTTGAACTGCAACAGATCGCGCAGGTAGACGGGCGGCAGATCCGCCACCCCGCGCGAAAATTGCAGATAGGTCGAATAGCTGTCGGTGCCGACCGCGGTCTGGAGCAGGTGCATCAGTTGCGCGGAATAGGCGTGCGTCTCGCCCGAATGACGCTGGCGATAGAAGCCGCCGATCGGCAGCGTCGCCACCGCGGCATCCCACGCCGCCTCGTGCCGCACCAGCGCGCTGTAATGCAGCGACGCATAGCCCTCGCCCGAGATCTTGGCGGGCATGCCGGGGAACAGGTCGTTGACCAGCGCGCGGGACAGCCCAACCGCCTCGAAATTGTACCCGCCGCGATAGCTGGAGATCACCGCGATCCCCATCTTCGACATGATCTTGAGCAGGCCTTCCTCGATCGCGGTGCGGTGCCGCGTCAGGCAGTCCTCGATCGACAGGTCGCCGAACAGGCCGCGGCCATGGCGATCGACGATCGCGGCCTCGGCCAGATAGGCGTTCACCGTCGTCGCGCCGACCCCGATCAGCACCGCATAATAATGCGTGTCCAGGCATTCGGCCGAGCGCACGTTGATCGATGCATAGGAGCGCAGGCCCCGGCGAACGAGATGCGTGTGCACCGCCGCCGCCGCCAGCACACCCGCGATCGCGACACGGTCTTCCGACACATGCTCGTCGGTCAGGAACAGTTCGGACCGGCCCTCGCGCACCGCCTGCTCGGCCTGGTTGCGGATGCGCTGGATCGCGGCACGCAGTTTTTCGGGGCCACCATCGGCCTCGAACGTGCAGTCGATCTCGGCGGCCGAGCGTCCGAAATGCGCGCGCAGCCGCTGCCAGTCGGCACCGGTCAGCACCGGGCTGTCCAGCACCAGCACGCGCTCGCGCTGGTCGCGCACGTCCAGGATGTTGGCAAGGTTCCCGAACCGCGTCTTCAGCGACATGACGTAGCGTTCGCGAAGCGGGTCGATCGGCGGGTTCGTCACCTGGCTGAAATTCTGCCGGAAGAACTGGCTGATCAGGCGCGGCTTGTCGGAAATGACCGCCAGCGGCGTGTCGTCGCCCATCGATCCGATGGCTTCCTTGCCACCCTCGACCATGGGCGACAGGATCAGCTCCATATCCTCCAGCGTCTGGCCGGCCGCCACCTGGCGGCGCGCCAGATCGGCCCGGCCGTAGCGCATCAGCGCATCCTCCCCGGCCGCCGGCAGGTCGTCCACCGTCAGGAACTCGCCGATCATCGCGGCATAATCCTGCTCGCCCGCGATCCGGTCCTTGATCGCGCGGTCGTGGAACAGCTTGCCCTCGGCCAGGTCGACCGCGATCATCTGCCCCGGCCCCAGCCGCCCCTTGGCGACAACCGTCGCCTCGGGCACCACGACCATGCCGCTTTCCGATCCGACGATCAGCAGCCCGTCGGCGGTCTGCGTATAGCGCAGGGGGCGCAGCGCGTTGCGGTCCATGCCGGCCACCGCCCAGCGGCCATCCGTCATGGCGAGCGCCGCCGGGCCGTCCCACGGCTCCATCACGCTCGCCAGATACTGGTACATCGCGGCGTGATCGCCGGGCACGTCGGCATCCGCCTGCCACGCTTCCGGCACCAGCATCAGCTTGGCCGTCGGCGCGTCACGCCCCGACCGGCAGATCGTCTCGAACACCGCGTCCAGCGCGGCGGTGTCGCTGGCGCCTGCCGGAATCACCGGCTTGATGTCCTCCGAATTGTCGCCGAACGCGATCGAGGCCATCCGGATCTCGTGGCTGAGCATCCAGTTCTTGTTGCCGCGGATCGTGTTCACCTCGCCGTTATGGGCGAGACAACGGAACGGCTGCGCCAGCCACCACTGCGGAAAGGTGTTGGTCGAATAACGCTGGTGGAAGATCGCGACGCGGCTTTCGAACCGCTGGTCGGTCAGGTCGGGATAGAAGACCGACAGGCTTTCCGCCAGGAACAGGCCCTTGTAGATGATCGACCGGCACGACAGCGAACAGATGTAGAAGCCGCTGATCTGCGCGGCGATCACCCGCTTCTCGATGCGCCGGCGGACGAGATACAGGTTCTTTTCGAACTCGGCGGCGTCCACCTCGTCGGGCATCGGCCCGGCGATCATGATCTGCTCGATCTCGGGGCGCGTCGCCTGCGCCTTCATGCCGATGACGGACACGTCGACCGGCACCTGGCGCCAGCCATAGATGGTGTAGCCCGCCTCGATGATCGCCGATTCGACGATCGTCCGGCACGTCTCCTGCGCGCCCAGATCGGTGCGCGGCAGGAAGATCATGCCCACCGCCAGCCGGTTCGGCCGCACCTTGTGCCCCGATGCCGCCACCGCGTCGTCGAAGAAACGGATCGGCAGGTCCAGATGGATGCCGGCACCGTCGCCGGTCTTGCCGTCCGCATCCACCGCGCCGCGGTGCCACACCGCCTTCAGCGCATCGACCGCCGACTGCACCACGCGGCGCGACGCGCGCCCGTCGGTCGCCGCGACCAGGCCGACGCCGCAGGCATCGCCTTCGAACTCGGGCCGGTACATGCCATGTTCGGCAAGATAGGTGCGCTGGTCGGTCATCACTTCTTGTCCTGCTGGATCTTCGCCATGTCCTTGGCGAACGCTGCCACGTCCTGCTGAACCCGTTCCATCGACCGGGCCATCATCTGCCGCTGCCATGCCGCCACGTCCGGATCGCTCATCAGGGTGGACGCTTCGCGCATATAGACCTGCCCCGTCGGCGTTTCGAAGAACGTGCGAAGGTCACCGAGCTGTGCGACGGTGAAGCGCCGGGCATAGGCGCGGCTCATCGCCTCCACCATGCTGGGCAGGTCCGCCTCCAACATCGCCATCGTCTTCTCGTTCTGGCGCGTCATGAAGGTGTCGAACGTGGCACGGGCGCGCTGATCGCGACCGATCGCGTCCGCAAAGACGGGCGCCTGCATCATGCCCTGCCGGATATTGGTCAGCATCGGGTCGAGCATCGACCGGATCATCGCGGCGCGCGTGGCGGGGGGCATGATCAGGTCGATCACCTGCCGCGCCGCGGCCAGTCGCGCTGGCTCGATCGGCGCGGCGGCGGTCGCCGGCGGGGTCGCCTGTTGTGCGAGCGCCGCGGCTGGCATCGCCAGCGTCAGCGCCGCGCCATATGCGATGCGCCTCACGCCGCTTGCCTTTCGTTCTTGGCCTTGTTCTTCAGCCACTTGTGCATCGCGCTCGCCACGTCGCGGCCGTCGCGGATCGCCCACACCACCAGGCTGGCCCCGCGCACGATGTCGCCGGCGGCGAACACGCCGTCCAGGCTGGTCATCAGCGTACGGCCGTCGACCAGCACGGTGCCCCAGCGGCTGACGCCCAGTTCGGGCGCGCCGAACAGGCCGGGCAGGTCCTCGGCGTCGAAGCCGAGCGCCTTGATGACCATGTCCGCCTCCAGCGCGAACTCGCCGCCCGGATCGACCTCGGGCGAGCGCCGGCCGCTGGCATCCGCCGCCCCCAGCCGCATCCGGTTGGCGCGCACGGCATGCACCGCCTCGCCGCCCTCGAAGCCGAGCGGCGCGGACAGCCAGACGAACTCGGCGCCTTCCTCCTCGGCATTGGCGACTTCACGCTGGCTGCCCGGCATGTTCGCACGGTCGCGGCGGTACAGGCACTTCACGCTCTTGGCGCCCTGGCGGATGGCGGTGCGCACGCAGTCCATCGCGGTGTCGCCGCCGCCGATCACCACCACATTCTTGCCCGCCGCATCCAGCCGGCCGTCCTCGAACGCCTCGACCGTGTCGCCAAAGCCCTTGCGGTTCGATGCGGTCAGGTAATCCAGCGCGGCGATCACGCCCTCGGAGGCGGCACCGTCCACATCGACGTTGCGCGCCTTGTATACCCCCGTCGCGATCAGGATCGCGTCGTGACGCTGGCGAAGCTCGTCCAGCCTGGCATCCTCGCCGACCGAAAAGCCCTCGTGAAACACGATGCCGCCCGCCTTCAGCCGCTCGACGCGGCGCATCACCACGGGCTTCTCCAGCTTGAACCCCGGAATGCCATAGGTCAGCAGCCCGCCGGCCCGGTCGTGCCGGTCGTACACATGCACGTCATAGCCGTAACCGCGCAGATATTCCGCTGCGCTCAACCCGGCCGGCCCCGCGCCGATCACGCCCACGGAAAGTCCGCGGGCCGGCCCCGGTACCAGCGGCTCGACCCAGCCCTCTTCCCAGGCGGTGTCCGTGATGAACTTCTCGACCGACCCGATCGTGACCGCGCCGTGGCCGGAGAATTCGATCACGCAATTCCCCTCGCACAGCCGGTCCTGCGGACAGATGCGCCCGCAGATTTCCGGCATGGTCGAGGTCGCGTTGGAAAGCTCATAGGCTTCGCGCAGCCGCCCCTCGGCGGTCAGGCGCAGCCAGTCGGGGATGTGATTGTGCAGCGGACAATGCACCGAGCAATAGGGCACGCCGCACTGCGAACAGCGCCCTGCCTGATCTTCGGCGGCCGCAACGGCATAGCGCCCTGCGATCTCCTGAAAATCTTCCGCACGATGGGTCGCGTCCCGCTTGGCTGGATAAGCCTGCTCGCGTCCCACGAACTTCAACATAGATTCGTTCGCCATACCCGCCTCCGAAGACGCGGATATTGCGCACACGCCGCATTGTCACTCGCAAAACAGCATTTGGGACAGCATTGCTGTCTATAATAGATGCGAGAAGCGGCTCAGTTGCGGGTCGCTCGCAACTGAGCCGCCAATATTAGGTCCGGTTTGAACCTTACCGCATCGACAGGGCGATCAGGGCCACCGCACCCGCCGCGATTCGGTACCAGGCAAAGGGGGCGAAGCCGTGCTTGGTCACCACCGCCAGGAATGCCTTCACCACCGCCAGCGCGACCACGAAGGACACCACGAAACCGACCGCGATCAGTTGCAGGTCGCCGCTGGTGATCGCGTCGTGATGCTTGGCCATCTGCAGAACGGTGGCACCGGTCAGCGTCGGCAGCGCCAGGAAGAAGCTGAACTCGGCCGCCGTCTGCCGCTCGATGCCCAGCGCCATCGCGCCCATGATCGTCGCGCCCGAACGGCTGACGCCCGGGATCATCGCGATGCACTGGACAAGGCCGATGCTGGCCGACTGGCCCACCGACACCGCCGCGATCCCGCCGGACTGTTTGGGTCGCGCCAGCCGCTCGATGACGAGGATGCCGATGCCGCCGACGATCAGCGCCCAGGCGACCACCGTGGCATTCTCCAGCAGCGTCTCGATCTGGTCGTTGAACGCCAGTCCCAGCGCCACCGCCGGCACGAAGGCGATCAACAGGTTGCGCACAAAGGCGATCGACTCGCGCGACCCGCGCATCAGCCCCTGCAACACCGCCCAGAAGGTACGCCAGTACAGCACCACGATCGCCAGGATCGCCCCCGGCTGAATCGCGATGTTGAACACCGCCCAGCGCTGCGGATCATAGCCGAGCAGTTCGGTGGCCAGCACGAGGTGGCCGGTTGAGGATACGGGCAGGAATTCGGTCACCCCCTCGACGATGCCGAGGAGGATGGCGATGAGGAATTCGGACAAAAGCGTGTCTCCCGGGGGGATATGGGTCAGGCGGCGATCGTCTTCAGGCGCCGGCCGAAGCGGCCCTGACGACGGAAGCGTACCAGCCATTCGGGGGCGACCGCCTCCAGCGGACGGGGCGCGATGCCGAACGCGGCAAAGCCTTCGGCGCCATCGCTCACCACATTGTCGGTCTGCAGCATGCGCCACTGGTCGCGCGTGATCGGGCTGCCGGGCAGGCTGGCGAGCATCGAGCCCACGCTGTCCGGCAGTTCCACGATCGATGGCGAGCGGCCCAGCGCCTCGGCGATCCAGCGGATCAGCGCACCCATGCTGATGATGTCGGGCCCGCCCAGTTCATAGATATGTCCGCCATGCGTACCGGGATCGGAGACGGCGGCGACGATCGCCTCGGCCACGTCCGCGACGAACACCGGCTGGAACCGCGTCGGCGCGCGCAGCACCGGCACCACCGGCGCCTTGGCGACCATGCCGGCGAACCGGTTCACGAACTGGTCCTCGCGCCCGAACACGATCGACGGGCGCATGATCGTCGCACCGGGGTAGGCGGCCCGCACCGCGGCCTCTCCCTCGCCCTTGCTGCGCGCATAGCCCGATTCGGCCTGTGGGTTCGCACCGATCGCCGACACCTGCACCAGCGCCTCGACACCCGCGTTGCGCGCCGCCTCCGCCACGATCCGCGCGCCCTCGACATGATAGCGCTGGAAATCGCCCGCCAGCACGCCGACCAGGTTCACCACCGCATCCGCACCCGCCACCGCGCGCGCGATCGTCTCGGGTCGCGAAACGTCGGCGGCGATGAACTGCGTCTGCCCCAGCCCGCCCTGCGGCTTCAGAAAAAAGGCCCCGCGTGGATCGCGCTGCGCGATCCGTACCCGTGCCCCGGCCCTCAACAGAGCCTGCGCGACGTACCGGCCGACAAAGCCTCCACCGCCGATCAGCGTCACCAGCTTGTTCTTCATGCCATTCACCCGCGAAAGAGAAAAAAAGTGCGTGCCGCCCCTTTGCCGTTCACTTCCCCCGTTGACAAGGCATCCAAACCCACCCTAAAGGCGCGGCCCTACCCCGTGCCCAGATGGCGGAATTGGTAGACGCACCAGCTTCAGGTGCTGGCGATCGCAAGGTCGTGGAGGTTCGAGTCCTCTTCTGGGCACCATTTTCCACCCATGGTGGAAATGCAGTTTGCGGCGGATCGGATGATCCGGGTGGCAAACTCTTGGCGTCATGCTTGGTCATGGCTGCATGCAGCAATCGACAATTTGGACAAGGTCGCGACTGATCGCTGTGTGACGCGTGGCGATGTTTGGCGCGTGCGCAAAGTCTGTGCGACGTCATTGCCCCGTAAAAAGCTCATCAGGCGTCGTTACCCCTTTTCGCACCGGGAGGACGCCGAACCGCCCGATCTGCGCGTGAGGCCCCTGAAAAGCGAAAGGGAGCGGCGTCCGGACGACACCACTCCCTTTACCGGCGGCGGAGCTTTCGCCCCGCCGCCACGATACCCGTCAGGACAGCTTACATATCGACGGTCAGGCCGACGAAGATGTAGCGGCCATTGGCCTCGTAGATGCCCGGATAGGTGTTGCCGTTGCCGAACGAGCCGATCGGCGAGGCCGTCGCGCTCAGCACCGGGGGCTCGCGGTCCAGGAGGTTGTTGGCGCCCAGGCGGAAGGTGAAGCCATCCTGCACCCGCGCGGTCAGCGCCAGGTCGAAATAGCTCTGCGAGGGCACGCGAGCGTCCAGCGGGAAGAAGCCAGCGGCCAGATCGCTGTCGCTGCTCGTCCGCTCGAACTCCGTCGCGGACAGATAGCGCCAGCGGCCCGAAATGCCGATGCCGTCCGGCCCGTCCCAGGTCAGGCGGACCTGATGACGCCACTTGGACTGCGGATAACCGCACTGTGCGCCGTACAGGCCGGCGCAGTCGAAGCGCGCACCCGCCTTGTCGCGGGTGAACTCGTCGACATAAGTGCCGGTGAAGTTCGCCGCGAAGCTGCCCGCCGAGGCGGTACGGACGACATAGCCTGCACTGACGTCGATGCCGCGCGTCTTGATCGACCCTGCGTTCAGGTTCGTGTCGACGACATAGCCGGTAGTGCCCTGCCACAACGTACCATTGGCATCACGGTTGATCAGGCCGCAGAACGCCGGATCGGCCGTTTGCACGCACTGGTTCAGGATGGTGTCGGCGCCGATGACGCCGATGATATCCTTCACCTTGATGCTGAAGGCGTCGACCGTCAGGTTGAAGCCGGGCAGGAAGCGCGGCTGCAGGATCACGCCCGCGGTGAACGTGTCCGCCGTTTCCGGACGCAGGTTCGGGTTACCGCCGACCAAGCCGTTATACTGCTCCGACGGATTGTCCTGAATCAGGCCGTACAGATTGGTCGGCACGCCCAGGTTGACGCACTGTTCGCGCGTCGCGGTCGGGTTGGTGCCCGCGCACGGATCGGTGGCACCGTCGATCTGCACCGACTGCGCCCGGAACAGTTCCTGCACGTTGGGCGCACGTACCGCCCGGTTGTAGCCGCCACGGAACGTCAGGTCGCGCACCGGGGCCCAGGTGATCTCACCCTTGTACGAGTGAACGCCGCCCGAGGTGTTGTAGTCCGAATAGCGATAGCCGCCATTCACCGTCAGCTCGTGGAAGAACGGACGATCGCTGACCAGCGGAACCTGAAGTTCGGCGAAGAACTCCTTGACGTTGTACTGACCACCCACCGGCAGCGTGGCGCCACCCTGACCGGCCAGATCGCCGGTTGCGAATGCGGTATCGACTTCCAACTCCAGCGACTCTTCTCGATATTCGCCGCCGAAGTTCAGCGAGATGCCCTCGCTCGCCCACGGCGATGTCACGCCATATTCGGCACCACGCACCGTGACCGAGCCGCTGACGATCTTTTCCTTCGTCTGACCCTGCATGAAGCCGGCGACCTGCACATAGTTCAGTGCTTCGGGGGTAATCGGCGCCGAGCCGAAGATGTTCAGCGGCACGCAGTTCGGGTCGGTGCCGTCGACGACCGAGCGGCAGACCACCTGGCCCAACGTCGCCGAACCGGCGCGCGTGTCGGTGATCGCATCCAGCGCACGCTGGGTGCGTGAGACGCTGAATTCGTTGCGGTAGATCTGGTTGTACTTGGTCGTGCCATACTGGCCGAACACGTCGTAGCTGACGCCCTGGGCAATATCGCCACGTGCGCCCGCGACGAAGCGGTAGGAGGTGTGTGTCTGGTCGCTCTGACGCCCGCCACCTTCGACATTACGACGGCCGATGCGCACATTGGCGATGTTGTAGGTCGTGCCGTCCGGATTGGTGCGAAGGATCGGGGCACCGTTTCCGTCACGTACCAGGTTGGTTGCGCGACAGAAGGTTGCCGCCTGCGCTGCGGACAGCAGCGGGTTGTTGCAGTTCAGCGTCTCGGTGTTGCTGAAATTGCCCGACGGCGCGATCTGCGCGACCGAGCGGTCGTCCATGAACATGAACTCGGCATAGGGCTTGAACCCTTCGCTCACGTCGTAATGCGCGAAGAAGCCGGCGGTGTAGCGCGTGTCCGGGCGCTGGTAATAGTTCAGCGGGTTCGCGTTATACAGCGTCCGGCCGGGGGTCAGCGCGCCGCCACCGTTCAGCGTGTAGAGCTGCTGCAATCCGGTAGCCGTGCCGTTGAACACCGCGTCGCCCAGTGTGAAATTAGCCGGGAACGCCGTGGTCGAACCACCGCAGACATATTCATTGCTGCCCGCCGCGCCGGTGTTCAACCCGCACGACGAATAGTCGCGGCTGCCTTGCGTGATCGCGTCGATCTTGCGGTAGCCGAGATAGCCGACCACATGGCCGCGCCCGTCCTCGGTGCCGCCACCGATCTTCAGGTTGACGTCGAACTGCTTGCCGTCGTTGGTGAAGCCGCTCGGCGCGTCATAGCCGGAGCTGCGCACCAGGTTCTGCAACCGCTGGTTGTTGTTGTTGTGGTTGTAGAAACCATAATTCGCATCGACGCTGACGCCGGTGAAATCGGTGTCCAGCACGAAGTTGACGACGCCGCCGACCGCGTCCGAACCGTAGACCGACGATGCACCGCCGGTCAGCACGTCGACGCGCTTGATCAGGGTCGACGGGATGACGTTCAGGTCGGCGGCCGAGCTGGTCGAGTTGGGGTCGCCCGGCATCAGGCGGCGGCCGTTGACCAGCACCAGCGTGCGCTGATCGCCCAGGTTGCGCAGGTTGGCGGTCGCGGTGCCGTTCGATCCGTTCGACACCGACGAGCTTTGCGATGCGAAGGTCTGCGGCAGGCTGTTCAGCACGTCCTCGACGCGGGTCGCACCCTGCAGGCGGATTTCCTGCGAGTTCACCACGGTGATCGGGCTGGCCGAGGTCAGGTTGGGCGATGCGATGCGCGAGCCCGTCACGACGATGTCGCCGCCGGTATCGGCGTCGGGCGTGTTGGAGGTCGCCGGCGCGATCGGCGCCGTCGTGCCCTCGTTCTGGGTGGCCGGCGTATCGGTCGTCGTCTGCGCCGATGCCGGTGCGATCATCGCGACACCGGTGAACACCGTGGTCACCAGCAGGCAGGTCTTGATGGAAATGGCCTTCATGGAACGTCCCCTTTTCTCCGGCGGCTGTGCCTGCCGAAGGAAACTTCGGACCCCGGGCCGGTTGAGGTCACGGGGTCGCTGGCCGGGGTTTTCACGGCGCTGCAACATAGATGCAACGTCCCATTGAAAGCAGGCCACATATTATTCCAGCGCTGTGGCGGTTAAGCAACAAAACAGTGCGTCTGCGGCATGTTGCGTTTCACTCCCGATTTCGCCAGCAAGAGTGCATGTCAAAGCCCTTCAAGACCCTGCTGTTTCTGCTGCCGCTCACTGCTGCACCGGTACAGGCGATGCCCGTGCAGGCATCGGCGCCGCTGGCGGACCAGTTGAAGCGCTGCCGCACGCTGATCGACACCGCGACGCGCCTCGCCTGCTACGACGCGATGGCGGTACTGCCGGGGCGCAGCCGCGATCCGGCGCCGCGCCGCGTACTGAACGAGGACAAGGAAGGCCCGCTGACCACCACGCTGCGCACCGCCAGCGTCGGCGGCGATGGCCGCTGGATCTTCACGCTGGCGCAAGGGGGACGCTGGCTACAGACCGACGACGCCCCGCTCGGCCGCCGCCCCAACCCCGGCGATGCAGTGGAAGTCCGCGCCGGCGCGCTCGGCAGCTACCGGCTGAAGGTGAAAACCGGCCCCTCGATCAAGGTCCGCCCGCTGGACTGACGCGGATCGGGAAGATGCCGGACCTCACCGCTCCAGCACGCGGAGAGCGCGGCGCATCGTCTTACCCGAAATTGATGACATTTCAGGAACGACTGGAATTGGATGGTTAGCTGACCTTAGGCTTTATAGCCAAGACTTCGAACCTCGCAACCCGCGTCGAACCTATCGCTTTGGCTAGTTCGCGGTCCTGATAGCCCGGCTGGGCGCTCAGCCACTCCACGAAGCCGTCTCGCCCGGTCGCTTCGAGTGGAAAGATGGCCGCAGGGTCTAGGTCATTTGAATACAATAGGAACACGACGTCTGCGCCCCAAGGGCCGCTATCGTCTGTCGCGACTACAACCCGACGCAGGTCGCAAAGGGGCAGCGTTCGTTCAGCGCCCTGACCATCGCGGGTCACGATGTTGCCATCCGAAAAACTGACACTCCAAAGCGTCAGCGGCGAGGTGTTCACGAGCTTTTTGCGCAGCCAGCCAAGCATGATGGTCAAGATACTCCCTCGAAGGCATGTCCGCTATTGGGGCGCTTCCGGCCAAGCCGTTCTTAAACTCGCGAATGTCGCGACGGGATGGAAAGCAACCGTTGGCAGTTGTAAATACACCGGAAAAAAAGGGGGCACCCTATGACCGAGACATTGCAATCCGTGTTCGATGCACTTCGAGAGCGTATGCTGCGAGCGGGCGGCAGCATGGATGTCGCTAAGGGCGAGCCCGGCAACCTGATCCTGAAGACGCCGTGGAATGAACCGGGGAAAAGGGAGCCAGCGTGGTTCGGGGCCGTCCAACTCAAGAAAAACTACGTCTCCTGCCACCTCATGCCTCTCTACGCGCGGCCTGCCATGCGCGATGACGTGTCAGCGGAGCTTCTCAAAAGAATGCAGGGGAAAAGCTGCTTCAACTTCAAGAAGGTCGAGCTGGAGCTCTTTGATGCGCTGGAGCAGCTAACGGCGATATGCGCCTCTGCATATGCAGAGCCGGTGGTGGCCAAGCCTCATTAGGCCGGAGCCATTTGCTCAGTAAACGTTCGCAACTGGGCGGAGCCGGCGGACCGGCCATGACCCGCGCCCCTCGCGCGCTAAACCGCCCTCACCCGCCCACCGGCCCCGCGACCAGCAGCGGGTCCAGCTTGCGCCCGCGCCATTGCAGGCCCCAGTGCAGATGCGGCCCCGTCGCCCGCCCCGTCGCGCCCGACAGGCCGATCGGCTGGCCGCGCCGCACCGTGTCGCCGACCGCCACGTCGATCCGCGACAAATGGAGCAGCGCGCTGTTCAGCCCCATGCCGTGGTCGATCATCAACAGATGCCCTTCCAGCGTGAAGGGGCTGTCCGCCGCCGCCAGGATCACCACCCCGTCGGCGGGCGCCACCACCGGCGTGCCGGTCGGCACCGCGACATCGGCGCCGGAATGATAGCCGCCGGGCTTGCCCTGATAGACGCGCTGCGCCCCGAACCAGCCCGATTGCCGCCCCGTCGCCGGCCAGCGCATCGCCTGCTGCCATCCTTGCGCATCGCTGGTCCGCGCCCGCGCCGCGACGATCTGCGCCAGTTCGGCGGGCCGGGCCGCGGCGAACTCGGCATCGGTCTTGCCCGCGCGATAGGGTGCGTCGACCCGCTCGATCCGCCACGCCCGCGGTGCCACCACCAGCGCGCGCTCCACCCGGCGTCCGTCCGCCAGCGTCGCGACCAGCCGCGCCGCCGGTCCCGCATCACGGTCGAACCCGATCACGAAGCGCCCGTCATCGGCAAAGGGCACCGCCTCGCCATCCAGCGTCATCCCGGTGGTGCCGGCGGGCACGCGCCCGAAGACCAGTCCGCCCTGGATCGCGGCTCCCTCCAGCACGATCGCCACAGGGGTGACAGGCTTGACCGGCGGCGGTGGAGGCGGCGCCTGAACCGGCGCGACGGGCCGCACGTCCTCACGCGGCGCAATGCATCCGCCAAGAGCCGCCACCAGCATTCCCGCCGCCAACACCCTCATCGCGGGCGCAGGCTTTCGCTGGCGATCGCCGGGCTCGCATAGGGCTCCTGCGCCGCCACGCTCCAGTAGCGCAGATCCTCCAGCGCGATCCGCGCCCCCGACCGGGCGCATACGACATGGTCGCCCGGCGACAGCACCCGGAAACCATTGGCCATATAGTGCAGGCGCGCGGCCCGATCGGCATTGGACATCAGCATGGAACGGAACACTTCTCGATAAGGATCAGAACAGGTCGGGCTGTTCGGGTACCACCTTGTCATAGGTACGCGGGGGCGCGCGCTCAACCCGCGCGTCCACCGCGCCGTCGCGGAAGCGGAGCGTGATGGCGCCCGCCGCGCGCACCGCCTCCGCCGACGACAGCGTCTCGCCGCCCGGCCGCGCAGTGATCCGCGCATAGCCGCGCTCCAGGATGCGGTCGGGGTTCAGCGACTGCACCAGCCGCCATGTGTTCGCCAGCCGCTCATGCCCGCGCTCCACCTGGCGCAACAGGACGGCGGGGCGCAGCGCCGCGCCAGCCCGGTCCAGCCCGCCGCGCGCCAGCGTCACCCGACGCTCCAGCCCCCGGTCCAGCCGCGCGCCGGCATCGTCCGCGCGCTGGCGCTGCGGCCCCAGCAACTGGTCGCGCTTGGGCAGCAGCCGCGCCATCGCGTCCAGCCGCTCGCGTCCGCGCTCGACATAGCGGCGCGCGCACCGCTCGGTGCGCTGGCGGTGGCTGGCGACGGTCAGGCGCAGGTCGGCCAGCACCGGCACCGCGATCTCGGCGGCTGCGGTCGGCGTCGGCGCACGCAGGTCGGCGGCATGGTCGCACAGGGTCGTGTCGGTCTCATGCCCCACCGCCGAGATGATCGGGATGGTGCAGTCCGCCACCGCGCGCACCACCGCTTCCTCGTTGAACGCCCACAGATCCTCGATCGAACCGCCGCCGCGCGCGACGATCACCAGATCGGGCCGCGGCACAGGGCCGCCCACCGGCATCGCATCGAACCCGCGTACCGCCGCCGCCACCTCGGCCGCCGCGCCCTCGCCCTGCACCTTGACCGGCCAGACGATGACATGCGTGGGGCACCGATCCTCCAGCCGGTGCAGGATGTCGCGGATCACCGCGCCCGTCGGCGAGGTGACCACGCCGATCGTGCGCGGCATGAAGGGCAGCGCTACCTTGCGCCCCCGGTCGAACAGCCCTTCGCCGGCGAGCTTGGCCTTCAGCTTCTCGAACAGCGCCATCAGCGCGCCGGCGCCGGCCAATTCCATCCGCTCGATCACGATCTGGTATTTGGATCGCCCCGGATAGGTGGTCAGCTTGCCGGTGGCGATCACCTCGATGCCGTCCTGCGGCTGGAAGGCGAGCGCGTTCGCCGATCCCTTCCACATCACCCCGTCGATCACCGCCTGATCGTCCTTCAGCGCCAGATAGACATGGCCCGAGGTCGCGCGCTTGTAGCCGGAAATCTCGCCGCGCAGGCGGACATGGCCGAACTCGCCCTCCACCATCCGCTTCAGCTTGAAGCTCAGTTCGCCCACCGACAGCGCGAGCGCGTTGTCGCCGGCCACCGGCTCGGCTACCAGCCGCGGACTTTCGTCAAGGAATAAGGGATCGGGCATGAACGTCCTGCTGCTGGGATCGGGTGGCCGCGAACACGCATTGGCGTGGAAGCTGGCACAATCGCCGGGGTTAGATACGCTCTATGCCGCGCCCGGCAACCCCGGCATCGCCGCGCATGCGACCTGCGTGCCGCTGGCCGCGACGGATCACGCCGCGGTGATCGCCTTTGCGCGTGACCACGCGATCGGGCTCGTCGTGATCGGGCCGGAGGCGCCGCTGGTCGACGGCCTTGCCGATTCGCTGCGTGCCGCCGGCATCCCCGTCTTCGGCCCGTCAAAGGCGGCGGCACAACTCGAAGGGTCCAAGGGCTTCACCAAGGACCTGTGCGCCCGCGCGAACATCCCCACCGCCGGCTATCTGCGGGTATCCAACCTGGAGGCCGCTAGTAGCGCACTCGACACCACCTTCGGCCTGCCCGTGGTCATCAAGGCCGATGGCCTCGCCGCCGGCAAGGGCGTGACCATCGCCTTCACCAAGGACGAGGCGCGCGCCGCCCTCGCCGACCTGTTCAGCGTTTCCGGTGCCGAGGTGGTTATCGAGGAGTTTCTCGACGGCGAGGAAGCCAGCCTGTTCGTCCTCACCGACGGCACCGCGCTCCTGCCCTTCGGCTCCGCGCAGGATCACAAGCGTGTCGGCGACGGCGATACCGGCCCCAACACCGGCGGCATGGGCGCCTACAGCCCGGCGCGCGTGCTGACGCCCGAACTCGAAGCACTGGCGATCGACACGATCGTGCGCCCCACCGTCGACACGCTGCGCGAGGAGGGCACGCCCTTTTCCGGCGTCCTCTATGCCGGGCTGATGCTGACCGCGCAGGGGCCCAAGCTGATCGAATACAACGCCCGCTTCGGCGATCCCGAATGTCAGGTGCTGATGACGCGCCTCGACGGCGATCTGCTTGGCGTGATGCTGGCGGTGGCGCAGGGGCGCCTTGCCGACCATCCCGCCCCCGCCTTCTCGCCCGAGCCCGCGCTGACCGTGGTCATGGCGGCGGCCGGCTATCCCGGCACGCCGAAGTCGGGCGGCGGCATCGACAACCTCGCCGCGGCCGAGGCGACCGGCGCCACCGTCTTCCACGCGGGCACCCGGATGGACGGCGACCGGCTGGTCGCCTCGGGCGGCCGCGTCCTGGCGGTCACCGCGCGCGGCGCCAGTGTCGCCGACGCCCAGGCCGCCGCCTACCGCGCCGTGGATGCGATCACCTTCCCCGACGGCTTCTGCCGCCGCGACATCGGCTGGCGCGAAGTGGAACGCGAACGCGGTTGAAGCTGTAACACGACCGTGACACGATACCCCCGTCAGGGAGGCCGCTCCTTCTCTTCCTCGGGAGAGAAGAAGCGGCAAGGGGGAGAACACCATGCGGTTCACGGCATTCGTCGCGCTCGTCGGCTTGCTCACCACCGGCGCGGCGCCACCGCCGCTGCCCCAGGCCAAGGCGCGCAAGGTTGCGTCGCCGGTCCGCTGCATCGCCCCGGTTCACCACT